>CAZYTI010000219.1:0-6815 GCA_964650065.1 uncultured bacterium | reverse complement strand
CTAATTAGTGCTCGACCGAAAACCTATGTTTAACACGTTCCGGTAAGAAAAAAATAATATTAGCTGAATCTGATAGATAAATATTCATTCAAAGTTCTTTGAAAATCTCATTAAACATTGCTTTATTCTAATTCTTGGGATATCTGTCCTTAGCAAAATATTACAATCGTAATTTATTTATATGCGTAATTGGATTAGATACTATGCTGCACATGAGTATCTTATCTGTCTTAATTTCTCACGTTTTTTTAGTCGTTTCAGTTCTTTTTGCTGGATCATATTCCCAAGAATCTGAATATTGCGTGCTACAATGGCAAGAGCCACATATCGTTCGAAACCTGTGATTCCATGATCTGGGCAACGATCCAAGCTATGGTTCTCTAAAGCATTGATTGCCGATTCAATAGCTGAATGCTGACGTCTGGCTTTTATAAATTCTTCTGAATACTCTATTTCTTTGTCTTTTGAAGAGAGCTTTCCCTTCTTAGGAAGAACTACATTTTCCAATATGATTTGGAGTTCTCTTCTGTTTGTCGGACTGTAAAAGCATTTGTCATAACTGCAACTTTTCAGATTGGGAAATCTCTCCTTCGCACCCATAGCAATAGGAACCGTCACTTTATCATCCGTTTGTTTCTTCATTACCATATGATGAAGAATCAAACCAAATTGATCTTCAAGCACACAGACCCTTAACCCTAATTCCTGAGGAACACCAGCTTTCCCTTTCGATATCCATTCGGTATGTTCCTCAAATATGGAAAACACTTTTTCATCGTGAGGAATGATCTCACCTCGGATCACTCTTCTTTGTACTTGATCAATCTGTCTTTCGGCGTGCTTTATGTATCTCTCTATTTCCAGCAATCTTATCTCTTCAACCAGTGTTTCCTCACGAAGAGTTTGAAGCGTCTCGTCGACTCTTTCCAGGAAAGGTTTTACCACACCAAGATAAGCCAGATGGGCTTCTTTGATGAGCCTTTCTTTTTCGATTTTTTTCTTCTCTTTCTTGGGTTTTGAACGATACAGATTCTGGGCTTTGAGGAATAATTTCTTAACCTTTCGAATATTATGTCGGCTCTGTCTCCAGCCGGGTATGCCCACTTCTGAACAGAGTGAAGCAGTCAAAGTGACCACCTTACGTACAGCATCAAAAAGTAAGTTGATGTCTGTCGGATAATGTACGTTGGTCTCTACAACAAAGGAATCACATCTTCCTTTTAAATCGTCTTTTTTTTTACCCAAAAGGGCATGACCGGCTTCAACGACAACCTGATTGATTCTGTCAAGTATTTCGGGTGTGAACAAAGACACATTGTCTTTCAAAGTCTGAAGTGCATATTTGTCTTCTTCATTCCTGATCCCGTGCCCGATCATCTGACGCAGAGTCATATGATTGTTGACAATATCATGCAGCTTGTCATAATCCCAATTAGAGTTTAAACGGAGGGTGCCCAACACAAAAATTTTCCATAAATCCATGCCCGGACAGCCATTGTCGGGATCTACTCCTTCAGGGATAATTTCCCTTAGAATCTCAAAAACCCTGGACCGTAATTTGGGTGTACAAAAAATGTGCTGTAGACCCATCAGCAATTTGGGTATCTCATCACGACAACGAAGATCAAATTCGATCTGTGAAATATCAACTTCACCAAATTGCATTTGAGAATTCATGATTTTTCTCATAACATTTTCCCGCGAAGATTTGTGATAATTTGGCTCTCAAGTGCAAAAAATGCTTAAAAATAGCTATTGCTATTGTTAATATAAACAATAGTATATTAACAATTTTACAGATCAATAGCAAGTAAAAAATATTACTGAATTCGATAATCTTCGCGGCATGAAATGGCTCATTTATCTATGTCTTTTTATATGTTAATAGGTTTTCGGTCGAGCACTAATTACATTGAACAGTGGCCCGATGCCGTATATCCAGATTATGATAGTTATATTGCAGAGACGACACCCACCTTTCAATGGCATGGTATCACCGATTTAGAGACTACGCTTCGTGAGTATCAGTTGGAAGTTCAGAGAGAAGTCGATGGTCAACAGCCCGTACATATTTGGGAAATTCTGATTCAAGAGGGGGATGGGAATTTTTACAACGCTGGAGATAATTTATATCAG
The DNA here is from genome assembly GCA_964650065.1 of uncultured bacterium. Classification (GTDB taxonomy): domain Bacteria; phylum Zhuqueibacterota; class QNDG01; order QNDG01; family DSAB01; genus CAZYTI01. Next base: position 4,679 of record CAZYTI010000219.1, on the reverse strand, counting down.
GTTATATTCAATTCGGATGGCCAGGCGAGTGAAGCGCTACAATTAGGGGAGAGGTATCGCTGGAATGTGCGAGCGAATTTTGAAGATGGGAATCAATCTGAGAATGGTTGGCCGAATTTTTTAATTACTTCAAATACAGAAAGTCCAATTATCTTGAATGCCCATATCAGTTATGCGACGCGTCCCAATGGCTGCCATTTGCATTATCGTGCCGAGGTGAATGATCCTCAAGGATTGGGTGATATATTAAATGTAAAGATTCGATTCCCGGATGGTGAAGAGTATGATTTTCAAAATAATCATGGCGGGGGGAATTATGAAGGATGGTATGATTTCAACGATGGGTATCCGTCAACAGGGCCCTATACGATCGTCGTTACCGATAACGGGCAACATACTGCATCGGAAGATCAGGTGTTCGATCATTTCATCACCATTTTTCCGAATCCTGTCTCCCCCGCAGAAAATGCACTCATTGGTGATCCAACACTCGATTTCAAATGGAACGGCATTGAAGATCAGATACCTGCCACCAGATACCAGGTCGAAGTCCGTCTGGAAGACAATCAGGGATGGCACGATGTATGGCGTGGTGAATTTGATGCAGGAGAATTTTATAATCTCAATGATAATCTTTACCAAGTACCCTATAATTTCAACAATGAGGCTCCCGGCGATCTTGAGGTAGGAAATCTGTATCGGTGGAATGTCTGGGCGACTTTAGAAGATGGTAACAGTACTGAAAGCAGTCATTGGTGGCAATTCATGATTGTATCCGATCCCGATAATCCCTTTATACTCCAATCTTCACTCAGCTATTATATTCGTCCCGATGGATGTCACCTTCATTACCGGGCCGAGGTGAACGATCCTCAAGGGTATGAGGATATTTTCAGTGTCAGAATCCGATTCCCGGATCAAAGTGAGCATGAATTCCAAAACGATCATGGTGGAGGAAATTTTGAAGGATGGTTTGACTATCATCAAGGGGAGTCACGCGAGACAGGTCCCTATACAATCATCGTGGAAGATCAGGGTCACCATATCGCATCCGAAGATCACGTGATCGATGCATTTATCGAAATTTATCCCGATCTCATATACCCAGGAGATGGCGAGTTCATTTTTGAAGACACACCGACATTCGATTTTCTGGGGATAGACGATCAAATACCCGTCAGTCGGTATTCTATCGAAGTCCAGCGGGAACATGATCAAGGCTGGGATCTTGTCTGGAGGAAAGAATTCAACAGTGGTGAGTTCAAGGATCCGGTTTCCGGGCATTATCGGATACCCTATGACGGCGATCCATTGGTAATAGGTGAAACATATCACTGGAATGTCTGGGCCAATTATGAAGATGGTAATGGATCTGAGGCGGGAGGTTGGCCCAGTTTCAGTCTCTTCGATCCAAATGCTCCGAACGCATCTGCATTTTTTAAAACACCAGGGGATCGTATACGCATTACCGAGAGTCGAACTGTTCGTCCGGATATAGCCAATCCGGCGGCAATGCAGGTGACGGGTACGGCAATTACCTTGGAAGCCTGGGTCTTTCCTTTAATGACTGAAGGAACAACAATTATTGCTCAGCGACCGATTTATCCTGCTGCAGATCCTTGGGATATGTATGGTTTATGGACCACAGATGAAGATGGTGTCACTAAACCGGCATTCTCTATTTCAACCGGAGGAACGGGAAGTAGGGTGGTTACCATCTCTCCGGATGAATTGCCTACCTACCAATGGACCCATTTGGCAGGGACTTACGATGGCGAGAATGTGAAGCTTTTTATAAACGGAGAATTGAAGGCTCAAACTCCATCGAGTCTTTCTATCGGTGAGGGAGGGCTTGGTATCTATATTGGTCGGTTCCTTGGGAGTACATTCATAGGATGCATCGATGATGTCAGGTTGTGGAGCGTCACCAGGAGTGAAGCCGACATTCAGAATGCCATGAACACAAGACCCGTGGGTGATGAAAACGGCCTGAACGGGTACTGGAAAATGGATGGGAAGGAACAAATCAATGGTCAAATGGTCACATTGGATATTACATCCAACCATAATGATTTGATTATTCAAGGCACTACGGAGTTTGTTCACTTTAATCCCCTCGATGGTTTCGGACCTCCACAGATCTTAATTGATAAGTCAACCGTCGATTTCGGCACAGAAGAACAAGGAGGCACCTCTATCCGAACATTAACCATCACTAATCCCAGCGAAGAACCTCTTATTGGGTATTCCATGACCGAAGCGGAAGGCATAGGATCGGTCGTCAGCGGGTTTTTTGTGAACCCAAATGAAGCCAGAGATGTTGAGGTTCGGGTATCAGCTGTGGATGTTGGTCAACTTGTAGGCAATATCCGGGTAAACAGTAATGTGCCAAGCTGGGATTATATCCCCATGACTTTCACAGTTCTTGCAGTCCACCAGGTGGATGTGAATAATATTGCAATGTGGATGCAGCGAGACGGTCAGTTCGCTCGGGATCCCTTTAATAACGGCAATGGATTTGAATGGCCGAAGGGCACCGGTAAGACAACCATCTGTCGGGGCGGTATCTGGATCGGTGCGACTGTGAATGATAACGTTCGGGTATCATCAGCCTATTATAGATCCGAATTCGCGCCAGGCCCAATTATCGGTGATAACACTGCCGATCCCAATGATCCTCAGTATCGTGTCTATAAGATCAATGCAGGGGATGGCATGGAGAATGTCGATTATGCACAATGGCCTTCAGATTTAGGAGCGCCTGTGAATGATGACGGTTCGCCGAAAGTTCTTGGAGATCAAATATTATTTTCCGTCTACAACGATATGAATCCTGAAAGGCACAATCAGCTTGGGTCAACACCTTTGGGTGCAGAAATCCAGCAGACGAGTTTTGGATTCAATCGGACGATTGGACCCCTCAGCAACGCCGTATTTATGAAATTCCATGTGGTGAATAAGAGCAGCGAAACATGGCAGAATGCCTATTTGACTCTCTGGAATGATCCGGATATGGGAAATCCGTCGGATGATATGGCCGGTGTCGATGAGGATCGAGGTCTGGGTTTTGTCTACAACGGCCTGGAGGTGGATAACGTCTACGGTTCAATTCCACCTGCAGTGGGATTTGATATCTTGCAAGGTACGCTAATGACACATCCCATTCAGTCCTTTAACTATTTTATCGAATACGGAAGCGATCCCGGAGATGTCCAGCAGGCTTATTACAGCATGCAGGGCCTGCAGACTGACGGTTCAGCCTATATCGATCCATTCACCGGACAATCCACTCCGTTTCCATTGAACGGTGATCCTGTGTTAAATACGGGTTGGGTGGCCGACGATGCCAATGATTATCGATATATGATATCCACAGGCCCATTCGATCTGGAAGCAGGACAATCTAAAGATTTGATCGTTGCCCTGATCGTGGGACAGGGCGGAGATCGTCTGAGCAGCATCACGGAACTTCGTTATGCTTCCGATGAAATTCAGGAGCTGTTCGACGCGGGTCATATTTTCGACGGGACTTCAGGTGATGTAGCTGTTTTAGAATTAGGTCCCAATGAATCCGGCACGCTAAATGATCTGGTCAACTCGAGTTCGCAGTTGGATGCCACAGCGGGTGAATCGGGGGCGACTATTCAGCTGATGAGTTTTGATGAGCGTCCCACGGGTATAGGCCAAATGGCAGACCAGGGTGTGTTTGGAGTGGGTAGGTATCTTGATATTCAGTCTATTGGGGAAATTGCCTGGCCGATTTGGATACGCGCCTATTATACGCCCGATGATCTTATTGATTCCAATGTCGAAGAGCATCATCTCGTTGGTCTTTACTATTTGAGTGAAACAGATAACAGGTGGCGTCTGTATTCTGAATCGGGTACTGATGATCAAGGTCGTGGGCCGTCGATCACAATCGTTCATACTGAGGATGTCCTCGATGAAAATGGCAATGTATTGTATGCCGGCTGGGTTGAAACGGAAGCATATCATTTGACCGCTATGCGGATTGGAACGTGTCCGTTTCCGGGTCAAATCACTGCTCCTGTTGATCCTATAGAGGTAGGTACTGAAGTTGATTTCACAGTCCATTTTAATGACCCACGTGATGAGACTCATACTTACACACTCACCTGGGATTGGGGAGACGAAAGTACTTCCGTACAGGGTGGTGTAAACGGCATCCATTCGATCGTTGCCGATTATGCCCATACGTATTCAATCCCTGGTGTGTATACGGTTAAACTAATAATAAGCGATGAGATGGGGAATATCGGATTGATGGAATACAGGTATGTGGTCGCATACGATCCCGCCGGTGGTTTCGTCACGGGTGGTGGTTGGATTCTATCACCCGAAGGAGCCTATGCACCCGATCCATCACTCACAGGTAAGGCAAACTTCGGATTTGTAGCTAAGTATCAAAAGGGAGCCAATGTTCCTGACGGTCAGACGCAGTTTCAGTTTAAAGTGGCCAATCTGAAGTTTCACAGTACCAGTTATCAGTGGCTGGTGGTTGCCGGTGCAAAGGCCAAGTTTAAGGGATCGGGTACCATCAATGGTGACGGGGATTATGGTTTCATGCTCACGGCTACAGACGGGCAGGTCAACGGTGGAGGGGGTACGGATAAGTTTCGTATTAAAATCTGGGAAAAGGATGAAGGAGAAACCATTGT
>CAZYTI010000218.1:0-6817 GCA_964650065.1 uncultured bacterium | reverse complement strand
TATTACGAAGATAAACTGCCGGCCATTCAGACTTACGAAAAATTCTTGAAACTTTTCCGGGATAATTTTCCAAATGAACAAATGATCAAAGCGGCTGTTCAAAGATTGGCAAAATTAAAAGAGCAGGCATTTTTTAGTGAGAATAAATGAAGTGAACAATAATTCAGCCACAAATGGACACGAAAACCTACGAAAATAAAATAATGTTGTAATATTTTTTCTAATTTCCCGCTGGAAATACAAAAATGATCAATCAGGAATTGTTGAAAGCCAATTCTAAAGTCCGATATATTTTCTTACTTGGGAAAAAAACAAATGAGTAGAGGTTCATCTATTATGGATTCAATATCAAGTAGGTTCATTCTATGATCTACTCAAATGCTTCCAATAAATAAACATCAACTTCTTCTAACCGGGAGAGTGCTTTATCATTCGTGATGAGCGCAGGGCAGTCGGTCTGCACAGCCATCGCAGCTTGTATCATATCCGCTAATGGCAATCTATATTTGGCTTTTAAAGCACCGGCCAAATCTCCTGCTGCGTAGGGAATATTCACGGGTGTGATATTTGTGAAGCGCCGTAGAGCAGACCGACATCGGTCAACCAGATCGGGTCGATTCATGGTAAGGGGCTTGATGATGACTTCCGCCACCGTAATGGGAGTGACGATCGCATGAAAAACAGACTTTTCAACCTCTTCAATGATATACTCCGAAATTTCGCCAAAACGGAAAACGTCTTCAAATCATACGCTCAAGTCAAGTGATTTTTAAAATGAGATAATTTAAATTAAAATTTTAAAAGATAAAAAAAAGAGGTAAATAAAATGAGAGGGCATATTGGGCGTCCGACTTAGGTATCTTCCAAACATTTTTTCAAGGACCTCACGGCCGAGAATCGATCTCTGAAAAATGTCTCTCTATCCAACACACCCATGGACAAGTAAGGGGTCGAGAGATACGATTTATCTCCATTCTTTCTCACCAGGAGGATGACCGGTTTGCCAGGCCCTTGTTGATCGATGGCATTTAAAATTTTCCACCTCTTGTCATCTAAAATATCACCATCGATTAAGAAAATATCATAATCCACCTTTTTGATTCGTTTTAGAAGATAATCACCATATTGAATGCAATCGATATCACAACCCACATCTTTACCGATCTGACAGACATCAGAAAAGTCGTTTTCCCCTCCTACAAACAGACACCTCTTCTTCTCCCTCGGAAACGATCCATTTTTTACTCCCCTGTACCCTCTTTCCTCTTCTTCCCGTAGCACGCGAATCAAGTCCGGAACGGTAAATGGTTTTACCAGCTGAGGACAATCCAAGCTCTCCAATCGCGCTGCCAATTCATCCTTGAATCCGAATGCAGACATCAGGACAATCCCAACTTCCGGAAAATTACGACGAAAATGTGAGGCCAATTTATATCCATCCATCGGACGCATACGAACGTCCGAAACGAGAATATCACAAGGATCCTCCTCCATAATCTTCAGAGCTTCCGGACCACTTCGAGCCTGTCTCACAATGTATTTATATCGTCGAAGTCCTATGGATAATGTCTTAAGCACATTTTTTTCATCATCGACAAGAAGAACTCGAGACATCTAAATCTCCTATGCAACAACTGGTAACCGATTCGATTTGAAAATCACAAATTCTATGCCAACTATTGACTTCAATTGAAAAAATATACCCCCTTTAAATAACAATTACTTAACGCCAGTGAAATAAGGAATCATGTTTCAAAGAACCATGCAGGGTAGGAAAAATCTTTCATAATAGAATTGAAGATGTTGCAGAATGAATAGGAGGAAAAATTTTCCGCTTCGACCGAGAAAACAGGGTTAAAACGAATCGCCACCCAGGGGGAACTTCACTAAGTGCCTAAAGTGAACTAAAATGCCTTAAGTGTCTAAAGTTGATCATCAATCTTTTCTTTTCGGTTCTATGCCGTAACTTTTCAATTTGCGCCAAAGGGTGGTTGTCGAAATTCCTAAAACCTCCGAAACCTGTTTTTGATTCCAACTATACTTTTCCAGTGCTTTGAGAATGTAGTATTCTTCCAATTCTTCCAGTGTCCTATCCCCGATATTCGCTTCAGGTTTACTCCTGCCGGATTGACCTTTTTGAATCGATTCAGGCAAATCTTCCGGCATAATTACATTTCGATTGGTAAGAATAACAGCCCGTTCCATCACATTTTCTAACTCTCGAACATTCCCGGGCCAGTGATAACCAGACAGTACCTTCATGGCTTCCGGAGATACCAATTCGATTTTCTTCTTCTTTTGAGATACATTCTTATCAAGAAAATAATTGACCAGGAGGGGAATATCATCTCTTCTTTTTCGTAACGGCGGCATTTGGAGAGGAATGACATTTAAACGATAATAGAGATCTTCCCTGAACCGACCCTCCTCAATCGATTTCTCCAGATCCTGATTCGTTGCAGCCAGGAGACGTACATCCACATGGATCGGGTCATTCTCCCCTACCCTTCGAATCTCACCGTCTTGCAGAAAACGGAGAAGTTTCACCTGGGTTGAAGGAGCCGTCTCGCCAATCTCATCGAGGAAGAGCGTACCACCATTGGCTTCCTGGAACAAACCACGTTTATCGCGAATGGCTCCCGTGAAAGCGCCCCTCACATGGCCAAAAAGTTCACTTTCTTGAAGATTTTCGGGCAAAGCGCCACAATTAATCGTAACAAAAGAGCGATTTTTTCGCCGGCTATTTAAATGTATGGCTTTGGCAATGAGTTCTTTACCGGTTCCGCTTTCACCTGAGATGAGTACTGTGCTGTCTGTAGGTGCCACTTTGATCGACAAGGAGAACATATCCAGCATTTCATTTGAATTACCCACGATATTCTCAAACCGATACTTTTCTTTCAACTCATCCTGTAGTTGCTCAACTTCGGTTATCAGTTGTTTCCTTTCCAATGCCTTGGCCACCAAAATGACAAATTCATCTTTATCAAAAGGTTTTTGAATGTAATCATAAGCGCCCAATTTCATCGCTTCCACACCGCTTTCCACGGTACTGAAAGCCGTCATCACGATGACCTCGGTCATGGGATTGATACGCTTGGTTTCTCGAAGCATCTCCATCCCGTCAATGGGTTTCATTTTTAAATCGGTGATCACCAGGTCAAAAAACTTGGTCTTCATTTTTTCCAGTGCTTCCTTCCCATTGGAGGCTTCCTCAACACGATAACCTTCTTTTTGCAGAAATATCGAAATGGTCTTGCTTACGGATTTCTCATCATCGACCAGGAGAATATCGCTCATACTTTTCTTTTCCCTCCAATCCTATACTTTTTTTAATTTCTGCGAACGGGGATAACGACCGAAAAATGAGTACCTACATCAAGCTCGCTGTCCACATCAATTTCTCCACCATGATCATTCACAATACGTCGACAAATGGCCAAACCCATTCCCGTCCCTTTTACCTTTGTCGAAAAGAACGGTTGGAATATTTTAGAAAGTTCATCTTCCGATATCCCGATGCCTGAATCCGATATGGTCAATCTTACAAAATCCCTAGACCTCATTTTCTCTTTACGGGTTTTTATTGTTAAAACCCCTCCCTCCTCAACAGCATCCAAACCATTCAATAATAGATTTGTGATAACTTGCTGAATCTGATGACGGTCCAAGGATACGAATGGAAGGTCATCGGCATAACCCTCGACCCACTTTACTGGCTTTTCATTCCATTCTCGATGACGTTTAACCACGTCTCTAAGAAGTTGGTTGATATCTTCTTTCTGAAAATCGGGCTTCTTGGGTCTTGCGAATCGTAAAAAATCGTCAACAATTGCAGCCAGATGGTCTGATTCTTCTTTTACCACGTCCAATAATTGCTGACCCTCTTGAGATATTTCGGGTTCATCCTGGAGTAGGCTTACTGAGGTCGTAATGGCCACCAATGGATTCCGAATTTCATGGGCGATCCCGGCAGACAATTCTCCAATTGAGGCCAACTCCTCGGTTCTATAGAGGCATCTTTCCAGTTCCCGCTCCCGCGTCATGTCGATTAAAGAAACGAGAATATCGGAAGAATCAGAAATTTGTGTGGTTGTTACATGAACTTGTTTTATGATCCCATCTTTATCCTTGAAAGGCGCTTCCCAACTCTGAGGAGGTGAACTCAACTTCTCGTTCAATCTTTTTGTGGTCTGACCATCATTAATTAAAAAAGAGGACAACATCATTTTTTCTAAAAGGTCCTCCCGACTAAATCCGCTTAAGGTTTCAAATGCATGATTGACCAGTCGAAATCCTTGATTCTCATCAATAATAACGAGACTGGTCCCCGCGGATTCGAATAGCGTTCTGTACCTTTCTTCTGAGGTCTTGATTTGTTCATAGAGTTGTGCATTCTCAATGGCAATGGCCGCCTGTTCGGCCACACTGATCAATGTCTTAACGACCTCTTCCTCGAATTCCTGATCCGTCACATGGAATACACCGATGACACCCAGAGCCTTTTCCCCACTCATTATCGGAACGCATACAAAACTCTGTGCCTTCAATTCCTTCAGCCAATTCTTAAAATCATGATCGGCCACATCCTCGATGAATTGAAAAATTTGGGGTTTCTGTTCAACAACAGCACGAACGGCCGGATTTTGAGAATCAGACGAAATAGAATACTGGACCATTACACCATCAGCCTTCATACCCCTCCCAAATCCCGTTTTTCCCTGGAGTATGGTTTCATCCTCCACCACACCTATCCAGGATTGATCAAAACTCGAGGATTGCACCAAGACTTTCGTAATGTCTAAAAGAACATTATCGAGCGTCCCCAACTGCCTTGTCACAGTGATAGCTCTGCTTATGGTGACAAACCTTCGTGCCCTCAGTGCGGCCTGTTCGTGGATTAAAGCGTTATTGACTGCCGACCCAATCCAAAGGCCCATTTCAGAAAATAGACGTTGTTCCCCTTCCGAAAATGTCCTGGGAATTCTTGTATATACGCCCAGGACACCCAATATTTTACCTTTATTAATAAGTGGAACGCCACCATATGAGCTTAACTTCTCCCTATTCACGATCTGCGCATCCACTCTTTCTTCTTTAGCCAGTAGTCCAAGGAAAAGCGGATCACCGGTTTTGGCAATGGTTCCCGCCAGCCCTTCGCCGATTTGCAGCGTTCCTGTCCCGATAAACTCCGGTGAGAGGCCACGATGGGTTTTCAGAAAAAGCGTTCTTTGTCCATTGCCTATAAGAAAAACTTCAACACCGGATATATCATCGAATACCTCTGTTGTCTTTTGGACGGCAGCATCCAAAACATCATCCAATCGTAAACTCTGATGAACTATGGATGCCAAATCATAGAATACTTGAAGTTCTCGGTTCGATTTTTCACTTCTGTTCTGCTTCGACGATTCGATTTTTTCCACCCTCCCAAATTAGAATTAACTTTGTTGGCAGGTCATCCACCGATAAGTATGGACGGAATAAAGCCCTTTGCAATGGAGCCTGTTATTATAGCAATAATAAAGTAAATTAAAATAACTGCAATGACGAGAACCACTGTATAAGCTAGCGATTTAACCGCTGGTGTTTCAATGACGATGGGAAGGCCTATATACAATAGATAAAACCCATATAGGCCGATGAGGGGGGCCAAGATTCCAACGGGTGGGATGATATATAAAGTACTTGCTGCTAAAAATGGTGTAAATGTATATACAGCGATCTTAAATCCTTTGATATCGTCCCCGGTTGATCCAAATCTCGGTGCGAGATAACTGACGATTTTCGCCGTACTCCACACACCTGCAAGAATCAAGGCATACCAGACGACCGCAACGATCAATGATTCAATAAATGAGAGTCGGATAACCTGACCGAATCGGAAAGGTAACCTGTAACCAACGATCCAGTTCCCTAAGAACGAGGCCAATGCGGGTACACCGGCCAAAATGAGAAGATAGTCTTTACACAGTCCTGCGATTGTATCTTCTTCCGACTTGATTGTTACCCATGTCTCCCTGGGTTTAAGGACGATCTCTTTCACACGATTAATAATTTTCTGCATATTACGCCTCCTATTGCCAAGTCGTGAATTTTAATTATTTTGTTCTCTTAATGACATGATAACCGAGGTCGGTTTTAACGATACCACTCATGGCACCGATATTCAAACCGAAAACCACATCATCAAACTCGGGACGTAAATCCCCTCGTCCAAATACACCCAAATCTCCACCTTTTGAGCCACTGGCCCTGTCGATAGAATGTTGCTTGGCCAGTTCTTCGAACTCGGTTCCCTGAATCAATTGATTTAAAATATTTGCAGCCTCCTCCTCAGTTGCAACCAGGATATGACTCGCCCGAACCTTGAAACCAATGACTTGCGTCGGATCTGGAGTCATCGAACCTGCCCAGATCCAACCTGTGAATTGAACCTTTACCCAGTTGGTTTGTCGCTCTAAAACCTTTACTTGTGTACCGGCGAGCAATTCTCCCAGCTTCGTTCCCTGAGGAGTGGCCCGTAGATTCTCCTTTTGAACTTTCACGTACAATTGGTCTTCTTGAGCGAATGCTTTTATACATAGGACCAAAAGAAATAATATTAACCATTGTCGTTTGCTCATCCTCATATGCCTCCTTTTAGCACAGGATTAGATTCATTTCATTTTGAAAATAGTCATTTTCCAACAAAATTACAAGCTCTTTTCATCATCATTATGAACTAGACACCGTTCACTGTTCACCGTTCACCGTTCACCTTGTTCCCCTCCCCCCAAACCCCCGGTGATCCCGAAGTCCTTTAACTCCAGGACTT
>CAZYTI010000217.1:0-6824 GCA_964650065.1 uncultured bacterium | reverse complement strand
GATGTTGGGATTACATTCGGCGCATGGATTGGGCGTTCTCCCCTTAATATATTCTGAAATAAAATAATCGACCACGTTTTTTTTAAAGGATGCATCCAGGGATACGATATAGTGGGGAATATCTAAATGTCTGGCCACCTGACGCGCATCTTTTAGATCTTCTTCAGAACAACATCGATTGTCTTTGCCCCAAAACTTCATCGTGAGGCCAATTACATCATAGTTCTTTTCCTTCAAGAAAGCAGCGGCGACAGAGGAATCTACTCCGCCGCTCATGGCCACTACGACCCGATTTTTAGACATAGGTTAACATGCTTTCCAGGGCCTTTCTGGCCCTGTCTCTAATCTCGATCGGAATTTGGATGGCATGTTGCTCTTTCATAAAGGTCTGGTATACATCTTCCAACCGGGTCACTTTCATGCCCTGACACATCTTGGCAGTTCCGGCTGAATAAAATGTTTTTTCCGGATTTTCCTTTTTGAGTCGGTATAGCATGCCTTCTTCGGTACCGACCAGAAACTTCTTTGCTGTCGATTCTTTGGCTGTTTTCACCATCCCACTGGTGGAAAGCACTTCATCGGCCTCGTCAATGACTTCGGGGGGGCATTCGGGGTGAACCATCAAGAGGGCATCGGGGTGGGCCTGTTTGGCCCGGAGGACTTCCTCCCTGGTGAATCGATCGTGAACATAGCAATAACCTTCCCATGGGATAATCGTCTTTTTCGTGAACCTCTGTACATATGAAGCCAGATTCCGGTCGGGTGTAAAGATAATATCATCGGAATCGATGTTTTGTACGACCCGGATCGCATTGGCCGATGTACAACACACGTCGGACTCGGCCTTAACCTCTGCTGTTGAATTGACATAGGTCACAACACGCGCCTTGGGGTGTTTTGCCTTGAGGTCCTTGAGTCCCTGGACATCTACCATCTTGGCCATAGGACATCCTGCGTCTTTTCGTGGGAGGAGAACAGTTTTATCCGGAGAAAGAATCTTGGCTGTCTCGGCCATAAATTTTACACCACAGAACACAATCATTCGGCCCGATACCCGGGAAGCCTGTCTGGAAAGGTCCAGGGAATCTCCCAGATAATCTGCCATATCCTGTATCTCTCCCCTTTGGTAGTTGTGTACCAGGAGAACGGCATCCTTCATTTTCTTCAGTCTGAGGATTTCTTCTGTCATTTCATTTTTATCCATCACACATCCTCCCCGAAGGGTGATAAGGACCGAAGGTGATGAACGACCTGGATCAATACCTCAGCGACCCGGTCCACTTCCTTTTCAGTCGTGTACCTGCCTAATGAAAGTCGAAGGCTTCCCCGCATTAACTCGGGCGATATTCCCAATGCCTGCAATACATGAGATGGCTCGGACGAACCCGCACTGCAAGCTGATCCGCTGGAGGCTGCAACACCTTCGAGGTCCAGATTCATCAACAGGGCTTCGCCTTCCACGTTGTCGAAAGAAAAATGGATATTATTGGGTAACCGCTTTTCCGAATGCCCATTCAGGTAAACACCGCGGATTTCTTCCTGGACGATATGAATAAGACGATCTCTGAAATGAGATAGGATTTTATTTTCCTTGTCCATTTCATTTCCGGCGATTTCTGCCGCTTTACCGAAACCCACAATGCCGGTCACATTGTGCGTGGAACTCCGACGGCCAAGTTCTTGAGATCCACCATCCATGAAGGGAATGAAGGGTGTTCCTTCACGTATGAAGAGGGCTCCCACACCTTTGGGCCCATTGAATTTATGACCTGAGAGGGAAAGGAGATCGATCTCCATTTTATCCACGTCGATTTCCAAATGGCCACAGGTCTGCACCGCGTCGGTATGGAACAGGATCGATCGATCTTTTACCAAAGCTCCGATTTCTGCTATGGGCTGAATTGTGCCGATTTCGTTGTTTGCATGGTGGACCGAGATCAAAATGGTATTCTCGTTTATTGCCCTCTCGATGGCGGAAATATCCACAATGCCGTCTTTTCCAACAGGAAGGCACGTTACATTAAACCCTTGAGAAGTCATGAATTCACAGGCGTGAAGTATGGCATGATGTTCTATCGATGTCGTAATGATGTGATTCCCTTTCTCACGAAGCATATATCCGGTCGATTTGATGGCAGTGTTATCTGCCTCGGTTCCACCGCTGGTAAAAACAATTTCTGAAGGACGCGCGTTCAACAATGTTGCGATATATTCTCGGGCTTTTTCAATGGCCTCTTTTGCTTCCTGCCCAAAACTATGTATGGAGGATGGATTGCCGAATTTTTCATTCCAGAATGGCGTCATGGCCTGGATGACCCTGGGATCCACTGGCGTCGTAGCGGCGTAATCCATATAAATTTGGTTCATTCTTTTCCTTTCTTCACGAGTAGGGCATTCAGGTTGTTGTTACTTAAAATCCCATTTAACAAATCCTGGATAGTAACTGAATCTAAAGTTTGCTTTATCAATTGATTCAGGGATTCCCAAAAATGATGAGTTTCGCAGTTGTCTTGTCTGACACATTCCTTTGTGCCATCTGGATCGACACACCATACGATGTTCAAATCTTCCTCCAATACTTGAATCACTTCCCCCAGAATGATTTGATCGGGTGCCCGTTTGAGCCTGTACCCTCCGCTGGGGCCACGAACGCTCTTTACGAACCCTGCCCGACGTAGATGCGATAGGATCTGTTCCAGGTATCGAATGGGGATATTTTCTTCATGGGCGATAGTTGGAATGGAAACTGGTTTTTTATGTCCATGATGATGCGCTATGCAGCACATGGCTCGTGTTCCATATCGTGCTTTTGTCGATAGCCGAAGTGCCATTGAACCTCATCGGGGGAACTATTTCTCATGTAAATCGTGTAGTGAATATAGGCAATCCGACCTTTTTTGTCAAGAATTACTTTTGAAAAAAGAGTTGACTTTTACGTATTATTTTTTATACTTTATGTATATGATTCCAATAGAGAATAGGGGATATCAATGGCACATAAAATTGTTCTATTCATTTTAATCATTACCATATTGGGTTTCGGTCTCGCAGGGGCGCAATCCAATACGGAAAAGAGCAGTGTATTCAAACCCGACCCAACGTATTCAATTCAGAGACCATCGGGTTTCTTGAGTTCCCTTTTAGATCCATCCAGGTTCAGTATGTCACACAGTTATTCGATTTCTCTATTGACCGCAGGAAAGCAGACTTTCAATCAGGGTTTTTATTTAAATACAATGAACTATAAATTTACTGATCAGTTCACCCTGCAGGCACGAATCGGTTTTCTCCATCAGCCTCTGGGAGGAGGATTTGGTATGATGAATGGGCAAAACAGTAAAGTTTTCCTCCAGAGTGCCAGGTTCCAATATAAACCTTCTGATAAGACGTCGATTACTTTTGATTATCAGGTGATTCCCAGCAGTATGGCATATCCTTATTATTCTAGATATCGCTCTCTGTACCGTGTACCTTAGATAATGCATAGAGGATTTTTACTTGCCAGATACCTGTCAAAAGGGAGAGGAAGATTGTGACCGAGAATTGTCTTCTCGGTTATTTTTTTTGAAATTTCTTAATAAGTTTAAAAAGGGGGAGTGATGGCTTCATCGAGAAGGAGGGTGCGTCCGCTCCGTAAACCTGCAACACCCGTGAAGCGGAAAAGGAGGCCACAAAAACAGCAGATCGACTTGAGAGAGACTTTTACAAAATTTCTCATCGGTCTGGTGCTCGTTGTTGATTTGGTCCTCGTTTTTTTCATTATTCGCCAATGTTCGAAACCCGTTCACATCGAAGAAGGAATAACGGTTCGGGAAGAGACCCGAGTTCTTCAAATCGAAATATTAAATGGGTGTGGTGTTTCCGGAATCGCCAACCAATTTACCGATTTCTTAAGGGCTAAAGGATTTGATGTCGTCAAAACGGATAATTATGAATCTTTTAATGTACTCAAAACAGTGGTCATCGATCGAAGGGGCAATAAAAAGAATAGTGTGCGAATCGCCGAAGCCCTGGGATTTGGTGAGGAACGTGTGCTTCAAGAAGTGAATGAGGCGTACCTAATCGATGCAACCGTCATATTGGGGAAGGATTACCGACAACTCGAATCCTGGCAATCAATGGAGAATTAGTGTGACAGAGGATCAATCATATGTTGTGGCTCAAAAGATCGTTGAACACGCGCTGACCAAAAAAGCTCAAAATGTCTGTTTGATCGATCTTCGGCCGCTGGGCACGGTCACCGATTTTTTTGTTATTTGCCACGGAGAATCCGGTGTGCAGGTAAAGGCCATTGCCAATGCAATTGCTGATGGGATGAAGCAAGAAGGTGTAAGCGTGTGGCATAAGGAAGGATATCGATATCTCCACTGGGTACTTTTGGATTATGTTGATGTGGTTGTTCATGTGTTTCAGAAAGAAGAGCGGGAGTTTTATGGTCTGGAGAAATTGTGGGGTGATGCTGAGATTGAATCTTTTTCCGAGTGATTTGAAATGAATATTGAAAAATACACTCGATTAAAAATTGATAAAGCCTGGGAGAAGGCCGGTTTTTCTAAAGCGTCCCTCCCGGAGTATCGTTTGACGGCTCAGAAACAGATCGGTCATGGAGATCTGTCCACAAACATTGCACTCGTTGGTGCTAAAGAATTAAAAAAAAATCCAAGAGAGATTGTTCAGAAACTCGTCCCTGTCATGGATATTGATAAAGACTTAATTGAAAAAGTCGAAGTGGCCGGACCCGGGTTCATTAATTTTACTTACAGTCAAAATTACCTTCAAGACCGGCTACGGGAAATATTAGAACAAAATCGGCTGTACGGATGTGCCGAATGGGGCGAAAGGAAAAAGACACAGGTCGAATTTGTGAGTGCAAATCCAACGGGTCCTTTGACCATTGGGCATGGTAGACAGGCAGTATTAGGAGATACCATCGCCAGAGTATTGGAAGCCACGGATCACCAGGTCACGCGGGAATACTATTTTAATGATGCCGGACGCCAGATGAGGGTGTTGGGAGATTCGGTCCGGTTGAGATATTTAGAATTATTGGGTGTGCCAAAGGATTTCCCTGATGATTACTACCAGGGGGAATACATTCGGGACATCGCACGAAGGGCCGTCGACGAAAAGGGGGATGCCCTGAAGGATTCGGAGGATATCCAATATTTTCAAAATCTGGCAGAAGAGGCTATCTTCCAGGATATCAAGGGAACGTTGGGCAACCTGGGTATCAAATTTGATGTTTTTTACAATGAAAAGTCTCTTTATGAGGCCGGAAAAATTGATGCTGTACTCCAGGTGTTGCGGGATAAGGATCTGGCGTACGACCAGGATGGAGCCGTTTGGTTCCGGACGACCCGATTGGGGCAGGAGCAGGACAGAGTCATCGTCAAATCGACGGGTGAACCGACCTACCGATTGCCCGATATTGCATACCATAAGGACAAGCTGGACAGGGGATTTGAATTCATCATAGATATTTTTGGAGCCGATCATGTGGCGACCTACCCCGATGTTCTGGCCGGTCTGGAAGCCCTGGGTTATGACAATTCCAAAGTGAAAGTTTTGATTCACCAGTTTGTCACGCTCATGGAGGGAAAAGAAAAGGTCAAGATGTCCACCCGGAAGGCCAATTTTGTGACATTGGATGAACTCATCGATGAGGTGGGGCCGGATGTGACGCGTTATTTTTTTATCCACCGGTCTATGTCGGCGCATCTCAATTTCGATCTGACCCTGGCCAGAACCCAATCGGATGAGAATCCCGTATATTATGTTCAGTATGCCCATGCCCGCATTTGCAGCATTCTCAGGCATGCCCAAAAAGAGGGGATCGATCCGGAAGCAGAATCGGATCTTTCTCTTCTGAAGGCACCCGAAGAGATCAATCTGATAAAAATTTTGTTAAACTACCCCAAGATTGTATCATCTACTGCCCGTGATTATGAGCCTCACCGGATTCCTGCCTATTTGGAAGAGGTCGCCACGATCTATCATCGCTTCCAGCATGCGGGTAAACGGGATGATTCCCTGCGTGTCGTAACAAAAGATATTCCTCTCACACAGGCTCGTTTGGCCTTATGCCGGGCAACCCGTATTGTGCTGGCCAACGGACTGTCCCTTCTTGGGATTTCAAAGCCTGAGAAGATGTGAGATAAATTAAGGAGTATGACCGAATGATACGATTTGTACTTACTGATTATATCGAAAAAGCCATGACTCTTGCAGAGTATGATAAATTGGAGGACGGTACATTTTCAGGCCGTATCCCAGTGTGTCTAGGAGTGATCGCCTTTGGGAAGACATTAAAAGAGTGTGAGACTGAGCTTCATTCAACTCTCGAAGATTGGATAGTGGTTGGTTTAAAGTTGAGACATCATCTTCCTGTTATTTCCGAAATTGATTTGAATAAGAAGATCTCGAATGAGTCCATGGCAACCCTGTAAGCGACGATTGTTTATCAAACGAGTACGCCTTCTAGGCTTTGAAGTGCCGTATTCAGGAACGAAACATCAATTTATGGTTTTTGGACAATTTCGATTAACCATTCCCTCCAATAAAGAATATTCGATACCTCAGCTAAAAATGTTAATAAATGAAATAGAACTGATGATTGATCATTCCATAACTGCACAGGAATGGAATGATCTGTAATTATCTAAAGATGGATATATTATAAGGAAATCGTCTATTGAAGCTCATTGTCTCAGGCTCCATCGCGTTTGATTACCTCATGTCATTCCCCGGAAAATTCTCGGATCATTTTATACCCGATAAGTTGGATCGCATCAGTGTGAGTTTCCTCGTGGATTCCATGCGGCAGC
>CAZYTI010000216.1:0-6826 GCA_964650065.1 uncultured bacterium | reverse complement strand
GAATTGGATTCACATAGCTATGCATCAAAACCACTGCTGCCGACCGTATATCTGAATTAACCTGGCGGATCGCTTCCGCTTTCAGCGCTGTTAGGTTCAGAGCATGAAGGATGGTCCCGTCTGCAGAAATCCGTTCATCCACTTCGACCACATTTGTATAAAGGGGTTCAGGTTTGGTGATGTCCAATGCAAACAGATCCGGGCGTTGCTGATCTCCTATGCGCAGGAGATCTCTGAATCCCTTGGTGATGAATAGGGCCGTCGGCGAACCCCGCCGTTCCAGAAGGGCGTTTGTCCCTCGGGTCGTTGCCAATCTCAGGAACATATCCGGAAAGGAAGAACCGACGGGTGTTTTGGTCACAAGCCTGGCAGCCATTATCGGCGCTTCTTCAGGTGAACAAACCTCAAACGCTGTATTGGGTAAAATATCGTATTGCACAGGGCTGTCCAACCGAATGATGGCAGGTTCCTGCGAAAATTTTTCTACATGGACATCAGGATGCGGTGACTCCAATAAACGAAATTGAAATCCGCATATAAAATCATCAGGGGCCGACCATTTGATATCGATTCGAAATGTCCGGGGATTAATAATCTCGGATATCGTTCCTCTTAAGGCACTACTGCTGAGGATTTTCACACGATGTAATTTTTGGTCAGGGTCAACTGCAACGCAATCGGTAAAGGTCCCTCCCGTATCAACCCAGATTTCCCAGCAAGCGCTTTTGGTATTTTTCACTTGGACGGCTCCGGATTCAATACCACAACCGTTACACCCCATCCTCCCAGATCCGGGGGGGCATCTTTACTCGGATAATCGGAATCACCCTCTTTTTTCCCCATAGGATCACTCGCGGATCCAATGTTCAATCCATCCCAAAACCGTATTCCACCAGAGCCGTGCATTTTGTGGCTTTAATATCAGATGTCCTTCATCAGGAAAAAGGACGAGTTTTGAAGGGACGTTCTGTCTCTGCAATGCAGTAAACATCTGCAAGCCCTGTTCCACCGGAACCCGGTAATCCTTCTCACCATGGATGACCAGGGTGGGGGTTTTAAAATGCTTCGCATGAAGAACAGGATTCCATCTCTCATATTGCCGCATGTTTTCATAAGGTGTCCCTTCGAATTCCCATTCCGGGAACCAGAGTTCCTCTGTAGCGCCATAGAAGGAGACCAGATCGAAAATACCGGCATGGGAAACGAGACATTTAAAACGATCTGTATGACCCGCTATCCAGTTGACCATGAATCCGCCATAGGATCCTCCTGCAGCCACAATGTTTTTCGGTTGAACGTACTTGAATTTCTTCAGCACATAATCAATTCCGACCATGAGATCCTTGTATGGCCCGCCACCCCAATTTTTTGTCACCGCACTAACATATTCTTTCCCGTAACCAACGGATCCCCTGATGTTAAACATGATGACGACATATCCCCGGGACGCAAACATCTGAGCATTCCAGCGGTAATGAAATTCATTTTTCCAGGCACCCTGGGGCCCGCCATGGATGAGAAGGATGGCCGGATAAGTCTCGGCCGGATCAAAGAAGGGCGGCTTCAACAGCATGCCATGTACAAGGGCGCCATCAAAACTGGGAAAGTAAAAATCCTCAATGCCATTCATCTCGATCTGATCCAGAAGCATCTCGTTGGTAAAGGTGATTTGGAAACAACCTTCACCTTCAATGTCACAGCAATAAATCTCGTGTGGAAGATCGATATACGTTCGTAAAAAGTAAATATTTTCTTCATCAGGACCAATCACAATATTCGAATTACAACCGTCGTGAACCAATCCCTTTGTTTTCCCCTTTTCCCTTATTTCCACTGAAAACACAACTCTTCCTTGACAGTCATCGCACTCAAAGTATATCTTTTCAGATGAGGGTGCCCAGGTAATTTCTTCAACGCTTAGATTGAACTCACCGGTCAGATTCCGTTTCTCTCCACTATCTCGATCGAACAGCATTAAATCATACTGATCCGCCTCGAAACCGGGTCTCCTCATGGCCCGATAGGCAATATACCTCCCATCCGGAGAATAAACGGGTAGATTGTCATTTGCAAGGTTCTGTGTAATTCGGCGAATGCTTCCTCCCTTTGTCGGTACGACGAAGATGTCGTTGTTGATTGAATTCGCAGTGTTGACATCGATATTTCTGACAAAGGCGATTTCTTCACCATCGGGAGAAAAACAATAATCACTACGACTCCCCAGTGTGATCGTAGGTGTATTATAATTTCCTGGAGTCACATCCCAGGGAGATCCCCCCGCCGTGGGCATGACGTACACATGACGTCGTTTTTTATCGATCCACCGGTCCCAATGGCGATAAAATAGATGATCAATAATTCGGGCTTTCGTCTCACGCGATTTGAGTTGTTGATCGATCATGGCGGAGGAATCCAGGCTGTTCACATACGGATAAACACGCGTCGTAAAAGCAAAATACTTCCCATCCGGTGACCACTTGAAATCATCGACACCGGTAGGGATAGCGGACATCTTAATCGCTTCTCCGCCATCCATGGGGATTTCATATATCTGAGGTTTTCCCTCTCTTGCGGAAATGAACGCAAGCAATGAACCATCAGGACTCCAACATGGATTTCCGTCATATGCAGGGTGGGTTGTTAACTGTCTTGCATGACCGCCAAGACTGTTCACCAGATAGATATCTGTATTTTCGGAATTTTTCGCCAAATCATACAGGGTAACAGTATAGGCAATCCATTGTCCATCAGGTGAGAGAACAAAATGACCAATACGGCCCAATGCCCATAAATCTTCCACGTTGATTGCTCTTTTTTGAGAAAAAGCCGTGGAGGTTAAACATATTGATAAAAGCAGGAGGCTTATCACCCGTTTCATAAATGACTCCATTCATAATATGATTCAAACAAGAGAATCGGACATTCACTTCCACCTTTCCAAGAATGCCAGTACCCGGGTAGGATCATGACCCTTTTCCTCACCTTCTTCCTCAGCTTTCTCGAGACTACCCGTTTCCTGAATCGTCAATTGTATTCCGTCTTTATCCAATACCACCAAAACAGAAAAACCGTACTGAAAAGGATTCCCATACGTTTCGTTGAGTTCCATATCCATTCGCTCTTTATCATCACCCACGTTAATCATAACCAGAATATATTTTTTCTCGAGGATCTCCTTCACATTCGGATCGTTCTTAAATAAGTGGTGCAATCGATGACACCAGGGACACCAATTCCCACCAAACATCAAAAGAACACGTTTCTCCTCTTTCTGGGCTTTATTTATTGCCATTTGGATATTCTGTCTGGCATCATCTTCTTCATCATATATTTTTGGTATCTCGTTGATCATATTCGCTTCGTTCTGACATCCGGGAAAAACAATGAACACCAGCATAAAAGCAACAATTATCCGAATCATCATTTCACCTCGCACAGGTCTGTCCCCTGCCGCCATCTTGTGCCAATCGTAAAACCGTTGCCTTTCCAATACCGCTGGATGCACCTGTAACGAGTGCTGTTTTACCTTGTTGTCCATTTTCTCTCATCATTTAAATTCCCTGAGGATTAAAACTGCCATGGCTTGCATAGTATACCCCGAACTTTGAGATCAAAAAAACGAGACACGTTGGCCGGAAGAATCACCGCAGCAGTATCCGCCCCCTGACCCGTTCCTCCTACCGAAAGCACATCTTCATCGGTTCGTATCAGGCCTGCATCGGCAGCCATAAGACAGAGTTCAACAGTCACTTTTAGACCTTGGCCGAGTATTCGCAGGGTGTTGGCAATAATCTCATCAATCTCATAAGTTTTAAACTTAAATCGAACCGCTCTGCTGATCCCCGCTAAAGCATGCTGACAGGTAAGTATCTTTCCTCCCAATGTTTCTATTTGACTCCTGTTTTCCTCTGTAAGCTCCTGATCATTATCACGACGAAACCCTGTCGAGTGAGTCACCACAATAACATTGTGGCTTTTAAAACGCTCCACTGCTATAACACCCGTTTGCCCTGATGCACTTGCCACGAGTATCGTTCGAATATTCAGCATGTCTGCCCATTCCTGGACGATCTTCATGGTTTCTTCAGTATTGTCAGGGCCCGGTTTTTCAAAATAAACCGTCTGGTATTTCATACAATCCCTCCCATTTTACCGCATGGTTTTGTCAAAAACTAACCACAGAGCACACAGAGAAATTATAAATATTATTTATATTACATAATAAAATTTTATCTTCCCTCTGTGAACTCCCTGCCTGCCGCCCGGAGTGCCTACGGCAGGCAGGAGGCAGGCGAGCGGCAGGCAGGTGTGGTTTCATGTCTTTCTTTTTTCATAAAACTTTTGACACTACCAGCCGCATCGAATTATCAAGAATTTAACAAATATCCACCGTAAAATCAATGTGCATGTGATTTCTTCGATTTGAGGCTACCCAGAAAATTTTGAGTAATGTAGATTGACCTGAATCCTTTAAACGTGCCAACTGCGGCGCCAATTCCGATACGCCCAAACTGTTCATTAAGAATATTCTCCCGGTGACCTGGAGATTTTATCCAACTCTGAACCATGCTGCGAGCAAACTCCCAGTATGACTGATATCCTATTGGTTGTCCTGTCTCGCCCGAGATGTATATCTTTTTTCCTTCATCATATTCTATATAATAGGGGACATTGGCTATGTCCAGAAGATAGTCGACACCAATATTTTCACCCACAATGGTATTCCCCAGGGTAATATTAGAATTTTTTATCCTATCCAGCAACTGGCGATTTTCCGGGACCGGTGATCCGTGGTTAAAATATCGAAGCCGAACCATCTCCTCACTATGGGCACGGGCCACCTTGACCAGGTTGGAATCAAACAAACAGGGATCAACGGAATATTGTTCACGGATAAGATTTGTAATGGTTATGATGGTTCCTTCCAGCAGCGCTCTGTCTATTCGATCCGGATCGAGAAGTTTATAGACTTTTCCATCATTGACAACATGTGATTTTTGAGCCAAAATGTGACTATAAAAACCAGTCGCAATTCCCACGCCAACCCAAATAATAATCTGTGTACGTGTTATCCGCATTGAGGCATCCTCTTCCCGTTTTTCATTTTTCCATCCGAGCAACAATCTTCATATTCTGGGCATTATGAGAATGCTTCCCCTCCGTAGTGTACATGAAATCGATCCTGTCCTGGTAATGCTTTGCTATACGATTGCGAACCATTTTCAAGGTAGAATTCAAAAACCGATTGGCCTCACTAAAAGGCTCCCCCAGGAGGGCGAAGGTTGACGGTAGCCATTTCCCCGGGAAAAATGCTTTGAGTTTGGGATCTGTTTGGTACACTTTGATAGCTTCGACAAAAAAACTGATGACCGTTCTTTGAGCATCGACAGTGTCGAGAGTGAGTCCCAGATCATGAATCGTCGCCAGAATTGCCGATTTATCGGGGACGATCAATGCTGTCGTATAAGGTTTTTGATCGTTAACAAGCAATATCTGGTGGATAAAAGGACAGCGGACCAACAGACTTCCCTCAATACCTTCGGGGCTGTATTTCTCACCATCATTGGAGATGAGTAAGCTGTTTGAACGTCCCAACACCACCAAGTATCCCTCTTCATCGATATAACCCAGATCCCCTGTATACAGCCATCCATCTCTCAGACTCTTTTCTGTCACTTCCCGATTCCGCCAGTATCCCATCATCACATTTTCCCCTTTTACAACGATCTCACCCGTCTGACCATCGGTTAAGGGTTTACCTTCCTCACCACATATCTTTATATTTAAATGGGGTACCACACGACCCGAAGTTCCCATTTTCAGACTTCCCGGGAAATTGGTCGAAATAACGGGTGAAGCCTCAGACAGGCCATAACCCTGATAAATGGGCATGCCTATGGCTGAAAAAAATCGTTGATATTCAATATCCAGGAGAGCACCGCCCCCGATAAAGAACTCCAACCGTCCCCCGAATTGCTCACGAATTCGAGAAAAAATGACCTTATCGAAGATGTTCATGAGGGGCTTTAAATAAAAATGACCCTGCCATTTTCCGTTACGAAAGCCGTCTCCCTGGTATGCATAGGCCACCCGAAGTCCCCAATGAAAGAATTTTTCAACTTTACTTCCCAAGGAAGATATACCGCGTTCGATATTCCGCTTGAAATTCCTGGAAAGGGTGGGAACGCTTAATAAAAAGTGGGGTTTGATTTCTTTAATGTTCTTACCGATGTTCTTGACCGTCTCAATGGGTGTGCTCCCCATCTCAATGGAAGCGATGCTCGCTCCGCAAGAGATGAGTGTATAAATACCGCATGTATGAGCAAATGAATGATCCCAGGGGATGGTAATAAGGGAAATGGATGATTCCAAAACATGGAAAAGGGACTGTGCCTGTTCGATATTGGCTGTATAATTCCGGTGGGTCAGGACGATGCCTTTCGGATCAGCCGTCGTTCCTGATGTATAACATATACTGGCCGTATCCTTTTCATTTATCGACTGCCAGCGCTGCTCAAATTGATCCGGATACTTTTTCAAGTATTCCTTGCCAGAGTTTCTGATAGCCCGCATTGAAATGAGATCCCGGTCCTCCCTTTCAGATGGTTCTAAAACGATCATTTTTTCCAATTCCGGCAGATCATTTTTAATATCAAGTATTTTATCAAGGAGGTGTCTATATACAATAGCATACCGCGATCCCGATTGGCTTATCCGAAACCGCAGTTCAGTGGTTCCCTGGAGTCTTGTTGATAGAGGAACATTTATTACTCCTGCGAAGAGAATACCCAACTCGGATAAAATCCAATCAATCCGTCCCTCAGAG
>CAZYTI010000215.1:0-6838 GCA_964650065.1 uncultured bacterium | reverse complement strand
GACACAGGGGGAAGTTTCTGAAATTGCAAGTAAGGCAATATCAACGGATGATTTTACAGACTTTATACAATGGATGTCGACCTTCAAACTGATTTTCGGCAAATCTGTTGTACCATGCCGTCCAGACGGTGATATTTTTGAGGGTATCACACATACACCACATCTATACGTTCCAACAAGGGGATATAGATATCTCAAGGATGAATCTGTGATACTGGAATTGGGCGGTGTATTCGACTTTTATCGTGAATTCTGGAAGGCACACGAAATTGAACATATCGGCTCACTGGTAGAACCGGAAGTTACGATCGCATACAGGAATTTTTTACACGTTCCTCTGTTACTATTCAATGGAACTAACGATTCAGTCATCGTCGAGGTGAAAGCAAGATATCCTCAGGGATGGCATGAAGTGGCAAGTACAGATTCATATCACCTGGCACCAGGTCAGAACGTTCCAATCCAAGCATTCTTTTTTGCACCTGAACAAACCTCGGAAAAGGAACATGTACTCCGATGGGATGCCAGGTTAGACGGAAATATAATCGGTACGGTCAAGTTCCGGGTATTTTTAAATGAGTGGACTTTACCGCAATGAAACAATCAGGATAAATTAGTGTATATGAAGAGGCCGATCCACAGAATCTGTGTCCTGATATGCATTCACCTGTTTGCTTTGGACCATCTTAGCCAATGCGAGGCATTGGTGGATGTCGACGAGAAGCAAAAAGTGGTTCAGTACGTGAATCCATTTATCGGTACGGCTAATGGAGGGAACACATTTCCGGGTGCAATTCATCCCTGGGGAATGGTTTCGGTCAGTCCACACAATGCTCCGGATTTGCCGTCGGGATATCTGAATACTAGCGAGAGTTTCTATGGTTTCGGGCATGTTCATCTCAGCGGAACCGGATGTGCGGATTTGGGGAGTATCATTACCGTCATCAGCCGGGGAGATATCGAAACGAATCCCGAAGAATATAAATGTGAATATGATAATGAGTTTGCAGAAGCAGGGTATTATACAGTTACATTGAAGGGAACGGATGTTCTCGCAGAAGTGACCGCCACGAAGAGATGCGGCATCATAAAATATACACCCCAACGAGCTGGGGACTTGAACATACTCTTTGATGTCGGTCGGAATTTGACCTTAATAGGCGGAGGTGCTGTTAAGGTGCTTTCGACTTCGGAGGTAGAAGGGTACAATATTTCGGGGGGATTTTGTGGTGAAGACAACCGGCAATACGTTTATTTTGCAGCAAGATTCAACAGAGTTTCCTCTGACCATGGAATCTGGATTCACGATGAGTTACTCGAACAGGGCTATGGAAACATCCGAAATGCACCCATTGGCTCATGGTTCCGTTTTCAAACTCCTGCGGACAGTAATATCATTGTCAAAGTGGGTATTTCTTATGTGAGTACCGAGAATGCCTGGCAGAATCTGGAGACAGAAATACCGGGGTGGGATTTCCAGCGGGTTCGTAGAGAAACACGGTACGCCTGGGAAAATGTACTTTCACGGATTCAAGTTTATGGGGGGACAAGCCGGGATCGTATCAAGTTTTATACGGCGCTCTATCATATGTTGATCCATCCCAATATCATCGATGATGTCAATGGTGAATATCCGTTGATGGGGCGTCGAGGTATCGGACAGAATGTAAATCGCCATCGTTATTCAGTGTTTTCACTTTGGGATACCTATCGCACACTTCATCCTTTTCTGACCCTCGCATATCCCGAACGGCAATCGGATATGATAAAAACCATGATCGATATGTATGTTGAATTCGGTTGGTTGCCCAAATGGGAGCTCGCTGGAAATGAGACATACATGATGGTCGGAGATCCGGCATCCATCGTGATTGCAGATTCCTATTTAAAAGGTGTCAGTGATTTTAATGCTGAAATGGCCTTGGCTGCAATGATGAAACCGGCAGACCTGCGCCCGGGAGAGTCCGCCCCGCCTGTACGGGCGGGGTACCATCAGTTCCTAAAATATACATACATCCCGTATGAACAGGATACGACTGAAGCATGGTGGGTCTGGGGACCGGTCTCGACAACGTTGGAATACTGTCTGGCAGACTGGGCTGTCGCGCGAATGGCGGAAAGACTGGGAAGGAATATCGAAGCCGAAACCTTCCATGAAAGGTCACTCTATTACAGGAACTTATTCAATGCGGATACGAAGTTGATGAGACCAAAGCATAAGGATGGTCGTTGGTTAACACCCTTCGACGATTTGCAGACGGAAGGCTCCGGATACTGGGCTGGTTCCGGTGGTCCGGGTTTTGTGGAGGGACATGCCTGGAACTATACCTGGTTTGTTCCTCATGATATCGATGGACTGATACGGCAATTTGGAGGGGAATCTTCTTTTTTTAAGAAACTTCAGACCTGTTTTGATAAAGGGTATTTCACGATAACCAACGAGCCTGATATTGCCTATCCATATCTGTTTACCTATATTCCTAGTGAGTTCCATCGTACTCAGACACTTGTCTATAAATTCATGTGTGAAGAATTCGGTGCCGATCCGGACGGCCTGCCCGGGAACGATGATGCAGGAACGATTTCTGCCTGGTTTGTTTTTTCTGCATTGGGATTTTATCCGGTCTGTCCGGCCAAGGCGGAATATCGGCTTGGTATTCCGCTATTCGATCGTTCGGTCATACAGTTGAATCCGCAATACCACTCCGGCAGGGTGTTTGAAATTGAGGTTCATGGGGAAAGAAATGAAAAAAATACGACCGATGTCGTTGAACTCAACGGTGAGCCGATAATACGGTACCGGATTGATCATCATGATATTATTAGTGGAGGACATCTGATCTTTAAGTTCAAATGAGAATCCGGAAGGGCTTCACGAGATGTCTTTTGAAATAAACAGAAAAAGATACATGTTCTTGTCCCGATTGGATCGTCGAATATTCGGGTGATGAGGTGAGAATTAAAAAAGTCAAAATGCGTTGAATAAAAATAAATTTCTAAACTATTTTAGGATATGGACAATATCATGAAAAGACGGACTTTCATAAAGCGAGTTGCAGCCGGTGGATTGGGTGGCGTTATTTCAGTGAACAGCCACTTTTCGGCACCCATTATTTTAACCGAGAACAAAACAAATAAATCAAACGAAAAGGGCGAATTGATCTTCCGGCCCCATTTCGTTCAGAAGGGAAAGGGCCCCCATCTACTTGATTGGGCCTATGCCAGTGACAAAAACTGGGATGCTTTTTTCTCAAATATTAATTCATCGAATGAGGGTGTAACAATATCCAATACCCAGGGCATCGATAAATTTGGTATCGATGTCCGATGGAATGTCGAGGGTTTTGGTTATATCTATATTACGGCGGACAATGGTGGAGAATTTTATCAACTGCCCCCAAAAGGAAAAACGGCCACTCTGAATCTGAATTATGAGCTGGCCAAAAGCCGTGTTTTGCGCAACCGTGCACGTTTGAAAAGACTTCGGGAGACCGGGTGGAAACCGTCGCGTGAGATCAGGGGTCTGCTGGATATTGCCGAATCCTATTATGAAGACGCCCATAAAAAACAGAACGATGAATCTAAATGCGGTCATTCGTCGCAGACTGCATTGCATTATGCCATGTGGGCGGGTGAAAAAATGGAAATGGAGCAAGCAGAATATACAATCCGCGATATTGGCCATCGTCCCGATTTTTTCATAGGTTGTGACGCCCGCGGTTTCTATCAGATGGATCAGGATATATTTCTGGAACGTTTCACTGAAGTCTTTAATTATGCGACCATTACGCACTATCTGATCAGCAGTTATTTCCAGGATTTCGAGCGCGTGGAAGGAAAAAAGCAGTATGATCTGCGTATGGCGTGTTTGAAAACGCTGAGAAAGCATGGTATCACGGTTGAGGGGAGACCGTTAATCTGGTTCTACAGAACCACAACACCCGTTTGGGTACGTAAGAAAACGTATGATGAACTGTTGAAATATGTTGAGAGTCATACCAGAGAGGTTGTCAGTCAATACGGAGATGAGATATACGCCTGGGAAGTTGTCAACGAAATGCACGACTGGGCCAATGAAGTGCAGATCACACCCGAGCAGACGGTAGAACTGACAAAATTGGCCTGTGATGTGGCACGGGATACCAATCCAGGTGTTCACCGACTGATCAACAATTGCTGTCCATTTGCCGAATACGTCCAATTGAAAAAATGGGGTGAACTCGAAGCCAAATATCCGCAGCGCACACCCCACAAGTTCATGCGGGATTTGGTGGAGGCAGGTGTCGATTTTACCATCACCGGCCAACAGATGTACTTCCCATACAGGGATCTCTCCGACACCATTCTTCTGATCGAGCGGTTTGAAAAGTTTGGGAAACCTGTCCAGTTGACGGAAGTAGGGACCAGTTCCGGGCCGACAAAGGATTCGATTCATTCCGGTAGTCTGGAATTGCCCACGGAGCCGTATATCTGGCATCGTCCCTGGGATCAGGAACTTCAGGCAGACTGGCTGGAAGGCCTCTATACTCTGGCCTATAGTAAACCGTGGATCGAGGCGGTCAACTGGTATGATTTTGTGGATCCCTTTTCATTTATAAAAAATGGAGGACTCCTCGAATCTCCACAAGGAGAAAAAAAGGCAGCCTTTGAAAGACTCATGAAATTACAGGATAGATGGAAGTCGTTATCAACAAAATCCACTTGATCATCGATATTTGTTTCAGAAGGCATCAGCGTAAAGGAAAATGCAAATGGGTGAACTGATTTTTACACCTTATTTCGTCCAGCGTGGACAGGGTCCTTACATATCCGATGCTGTGTACTGTATGGATTCACATCGAGATACGTTCCGTTCCAACATCTGCCTTACCGATGAAGGTGTCTGTATATCCCAAACAGATGATGTTAACCGGTTTGGTATCCGAGTTCGATGGAAGGTCGATGATTTCGGGTATCTATTCATGCCTGCCGATAATGGTGGCGCGTGGTATGAATTACCCAATCAAGGAACCACACATCTCAATCTGAATTTTGAATTGGTTAAAACCCGTGTAGTTCGGAATCGAATGCGTATGAAAAAATTTAAAGAGAATGATTGGCATCCGACATCTCAACTCAGATTTCTGTTAGACCTTTCAGAACAGTACTATGATGATGCTGTGGGTGCCCAGGCCGATCCTGCTCGATGTGCTCAATCGGCCCAAGATGGATTGAAGTACGCACTTTTGGCCAGTGATCTCATGGAATTAGAAAAAGCCCGGGATGATATAAAAAGGATTGGCCACCGATCCGATTTTCTATTCGGTTGCGATGCACGTAGTTATTTTCAAATGGACAAAACACTTTTTCTTGATAAATATCAGGAACTCTTTAACTACGCCACGATTACGCATTATCTGATCGGTGATGTCGTTGATTTTGAACCTGATGAAGGGAAAAACAATATCGCGAGCGAGATGAAGTCTTAGAGGCACTAAACAAGAGAAATGTGTGTATCGAAGGACGCCCATTGTTCTGGATCCATACTTGGGTGACTCCAAAATGGCTGAAACGCAAATCATATCCCCAAGTATTGCAGTATGTTGAGAAGCATGTGAAGGAAGTCATCGAACATTACGGCAACCGGATTCAAATTTGGGAAGTGGTAAATGAGCTGCATGACTGGGCCAACGAGCTGGAACTCGATCATGAACAATCCATCGAGTTGACCAAGCTTGCCTGTGATGTGGCGAGGGATACGAATCCTGATATTCGACTCTTGATTAACAATTGCTGTCCGTTTGCTGAGTATGTTCAGCGTGGTCAATGGCACGAAAGAAAGGCCAGGTATCCACAACGAACCCCTTTTCAGTTCGTGAAACAATTAATCGAAGCAGGAGTTGATTTTGATATCATCGGATTGCAGTTATATTATACTCGACAGATTCTTGCCGATGCATTCCAAATCTATGAACGTTATGAGATGTTTCATAAGCCCGTTCACCTGGCAGAAATTGGTTGTCCCTCCTGGGGAATCGCTCAGGAATTCAATGAGCCGGAGATCTCGAATTTTTCCACGGTATCCTATGAATGGCGAAGGCTCTGGGATGAGGAACTCCAGGCAGACTGGCTTGAATCTGCTTTTACATATGCTTACAGTAAACCGCATATAGAGGCCGCAAATTGGTATGATTTTGTCGATCCC
This sequence comes from uncultured bacterium, assembly GCA_964650065.1. GTDB lineage: Bacteria > Zhuqueibacterota > QNDG01 > QNDG01 > DSAB01 > CAZYTI01. Next base: position 654 of record CAZYTI010000215.1, on the reverse strand, counting down.
TGGAGTTTTCTAAAGTTTGGGGGATTGCTGCGTTCCAGTCAAGGGGAAATGAAATCTGCGGCGTTTCGATTAAAGAAACTTCAGAGCCAGTGGAAGTCTCTTTCCGGTAATAAAAAGGAATAAACATCTTTTTAATAAACTGAATAATGGAAAAAAAGAAACGTGAAATTGTTTTCCGCATCATTCTGATTGGAATAATCCCTGCTTTTTTTATTCTGACAGAGCTCGGACTTCGGCTGTTCCGCTATGGAGGTTCCACTGATTTGTTCGTCCGCGTCAAAAGTAATCGCAAAGATTATTATATGGTCAATCCGGATTTGGGGAAACAATATTTTTTAAACCGGGAAGTCCGGCCGTACGTTTCTCAGGATGTGATTCCGGTTAACAAATCCGAGGATGCTTACCGTATTTTTTGTCTGGGGGCTTCAACCACGGTGGGATTTCCTTATATGTACAATGCGGCTTTCCCGAGCCTTTTACGCGATCGATTGGATGTACTATTCCCAAATCGAAAAATCGAAGTCATTAATCTCGGCGTCACCGCAGTGAACAGCTTTACCGTTCGGGATTTCTCAAAACAGGTATATCAATACGATCCTGATTTATTGATTGTTTATGCAGGTCATAACGAATTTTATGGTGCTCTGGGTATCG
>CAZYTI010000214.1:0-6839 GCA_964650065.1 uncultured bacterium | reverse complement strand
AATATTTCGAACTCTATCCACACCGCCACTGCCTCGTACCTGAAGCCCCATGAACTGATTGGTCATTTGCTCAGTATCGATTTTTACGACACTCACATTAAATCCCTCGGGAAGTGTGGGCTTTATGGCATTCACTCTTTCCTGAAGTTTCAAATAGGCATATTTAATATTGGTGTCTTGGGTATAAAAAATCGTGATTGTTCCACGCCGTTGTTCAGCAACGGACATGATTTCCTCGATTCCTTCCAGGGTACCAATACCCCCTTCCAAGGGAATGATGAGCTGGTTTTCCATGAAACTGGGATCGACCTCAACCTGACCATTCACTTGAACGATGAGCAGAGGGAGTTCTGCATTGGGGAAGAGTTCGACGGGCAGATTCCTGTAGGATATGATCCCCAAAAGAGTCAGCCCGATAAACAGCATGCTGATCAATGTTTTACGGTGGATGATGATTTTTATGATATTCATATATTTACTGTCGCTCTTTTTATAATCAATTTAAATTTAATTTTTCACTTCTTACTATTGGGATTGGGGAATCGGGGTTGGGGGGATTCGTTAGATTTTTCTCCCGAATCACTAATCCCGAATCCCGGTTTTAACTATTCACCTATCGTTATTCGTTCCCGAAAACCATCTAACACCAGGTATACACATGGAATCACAACCAAGGTCAGAATTGTTGAAGTTATGAGTCCTCCAATCACTGCCAGAGCCATTGGGGAACGTAACGCGGCGCCTTCTCCGAAACCAAAGGTCAAGGGCAGTAATGCCAATATGGTTGTCAAACTGGTCATGATAATGGGACGAATTCTGCGTTGACCGGCTTGAATAATGGCATCCCGGCGTGGGGCTCCTTCCTTCTTGAGTTGATTGATGGCATCCACAAGAATAATCGAATCGTTGACAGCGATGCCAACCAGCATAATGATCCCGATGTAGGCCATGATATTCAAAGAATTTCCCATGATGAAAAAGATGAATATCGCACCCACTACTGCCAGGGGGATGGTTAATAGGATGGTAAAAGGATGGATTAACGATTCGAATTGGGCGGCCAGGACCATGTAGACCAGCACGACGGATAGAAGCAGGGCAAATGTCAGGTTGTGGAATGATTCCTTCCTTTTCTGTTCTTCACCCGTGATACGGGCCGAGTAATCGGGGGGGAAGTCGATCCGGTCGATTTCTTCTTGAATTTGTTTTACGATGTGATCGAAGGGTCTGCCCCTTTTGAAATGGGAGGTGACTTTCCCGATTCGTGTCTGATTGCGTCGGTGGATTTCTTTGGGTGCACGAACCATATTGATCCGAGCGATCTCATCCAATCGAACGGTTTCGTTGCTAAACTGTAAGGTCAGATCCTCGAATTCATTGAGCCCGACATCCGGCAAACGAATGGTGATGTCTTTTAATTCCCCTTCGTGTTCCCACTGTCCGCTGTCTTTTCCAGTGAGTCGATCCTGAATTTGTGCACTAATATTGTTTACACTGATGTTACGCAGCCCAGCCCTTAAACGGTCAATAACGACCTCGATCTCCGGCATACCCTCTTCAAAGCTGGTTTCGATATTGAACAGATCCTCTATTTCCAACATTTTGGCTTTGACCTGTTCTGTGAAATTTTCAATCTGATTTAGGTCTTCTCCTTTGACCTCAACGATAATCGGAGCCTCCTCTGTACCCAGAGTGGTTTGAAGCGCAGTCTGTTCTTGTATGAATTGTACTTCCAGATCGGGTATATCTGTTAGTGCAGCATCCAGGGAAGCAATGAGTTGATTGGTGGGACGACGTCGCTCCTGGCTTAATAAAACATTTAGCACACCATTGTTTTCATTTCTAAAAATATCATCTTTATCGCTACTCATGCCTGTAGAGGGTCCAATTTGACTGTATATGGTTTGTAATTCATCGCCCAGGATCGTTTGCACGATGGCCTCCACGTTGCCTGCAACCTGTTCCGTGCGGTGCAGTTCGGTACCCTCGGGAAGCTTCATTTCGATGGAGAATTCCGCCGAATCGGTCTTGGGTATGAATTCACTACCTATGATCGGGAGTATAAATACTGCTGTTATGACCAGAATGATGGCCCCCAATATGACCCAGCCCTTTTTGTCCAGAACCTTGGATAAAAAAGCGGTATATCTTCCAAACTGAATGGATCTCGACTGCATTTCCATCGTTCTTTTATTGAGGAAACGCGTGCTGAGCATGGGGATAACAAGAATGGCTACGATGAGTGAAGAAAGTAAGGAAAAAGCTACAGTCCAGGCCTGATCCTTGAACAGTTCACCGGCAGCACCATGGAGATAGACGATGGGCAGAAAAACCACGATGGTTGTGACGGTTGAGGCGGTGATGGCTCCGGCGACTTGAGCCGTACCGTTTACGGCCGCTTCCTTGATGGATAGACCGGATTCGAGATTGCGGAAGATGTTCTCCATAACAACAATGGCATTGTCGACCAGCATGCCGGCACCCAAAGCCAGTCCTCCCAGGGTCATGATATTTAACGTCAGTCCGTTGAAATACATCAGATTAAAGGTGGCTACTACAGATATGGGAATGGCGATGCTGATGATGGCGGTGGCGCCAATCCGTCGGAGGAATACAAAGAGCACGATAACGGCCAGGAGGATTCCGATCATGGCCGTTTGTTTAACTTCATTAATGGCCGTGTTGATAAATTCACCCTGGTTCTGTATGATGGTGAACTCATATCCGGGGAGTGCTTTTTTGATTTCCTCCAAAGCCTTTGAAAGATCTTTTACAGCGGTCACTGTGTTGAATTTGGTTTCTTTATAAATCGATAATCCGATGCATCGTTTCTGATCGATCCGCACGATATTTTCCGGTTCCTTATTGCGAAAAGAAATAGTAGCCACATCCCGTAAATAGACGGGAACCTTTTCTGTGTAACCGGTGCTCTGTAGCTCTGCGTTTTCAGCACCAGGATCGTTGGTTGTGACGATGATGTTTCCGATATCCTCCAGGTTTTGAAAAACACCGACGCCTTTGATGATGTATTGAAGGCCCATTTCAACGATGGATCCACCGGAAGCATTCCTGTTATAATTTTGGATACGGCTCGTGATCACATCGGGCGTTATTCCATGAGCCTCCAGGAGGTAGCTGTCCGTCTGGATAACGACCTCCTTCTCCTCCTGTCCCGTGAGTTCGACCTCGGCAACACCCTCCAGACGTATCAATTCATTACGGATGTAATTTTCACCGACCTTTCGGAGTTCATCCATATCGGTGATTTCAGGATGGGAAAGACCGACGAGCATGACGGGTGTAGCATTGGGATCATGCTGGGTGATGTTCAATTCATCAATCTCCGAATTCTGGCTGAAGCTGGTGAGCGTTTTCTGTAAGTCCAGAAATGCTTCGTCCATATCCGCATCCCATGTATATTCAACCGTAATCTGGGCCGAACCTACTCGTGATATGGAGGATACCTGGACAACTTTTTTCTGGCGAATGGCCAAAGATTCGATACCATCGACAAACTGCTTTTCGATCTCCTCGGGTGGACGTTCTCCGGATTTCAATTCGACGAAGATTCTCGGATTGTTTAGGTCGGGGAAAAGATCGATTCCCAGTTTGCTGAATGATATGTATCCCAGGAGTAGAACCGCTAAAATCAGCATGAGAATTGTAATCGGATAGTCAACGGAAAACTGTGTTATCTTTTTCATGGATCTCTTTTCATTTTATTTTTAGCCTACCACGGAAACACACGGAATTTCACGGACATCTTTTTCTCTGTGTATTTCTGTGGCATTCCGTGGTTAAGTTTTTTTATCGAATGATTTTTACTTTAGATCGATGCCGCAGGGTTTCATATCCTCGAATGACGAGGCGTTCATTCTCTCTTATTCCGCTCACGACCTGAACTTCGTCGGGATTCTCCAAACCTGTCGAGATCACCCTTTCCTGAGCCGCACCGCTCTGTACGATAAATACCGTTTTACCCCGTTGTTTTGCTAAAATCACATCTTTAGGAATAACGAGTGCACTGTCCTCACGGGCGATAACGATTTCTGATTTGACGAACATTCCCGGGCGCAGCAATAAATCCGGGTTGTCGATAATCAGGGCGGCTTTAAATGTACGAGTAGTTGCGTCGATGGCCGGCGAGACCTGTGTGATCTGTCCTATTAATGTGTCATCGGGCAGCGAATAGTTCATGACACGAACAGGTTGATTGACTTTTACATTGCCCAATTCCTTGGCCGGGAGATTCACTTCCATGAAGATCTGACTGTAGTTCATTATTGTTACCATTGATGCGTTGGATGCGACGCGGGTAGCCTGGGTGTAATAGGGTAAATTCACGATGACGCCGTTAAAGGGTGCGTCAATTTTCATTTTGGCCAATTGTATGAGGGCATTATCATAGGCGTATTGTGCGTTTATGTAGGCTACCTCTGCATTCTTTAACTCTCGCAGGGTCACACCTCCCTTTTCATACAGAGATTGTTGCTTTTCATATTCACGTTCTGAAATGTCGAGATTGAGTTTTTGCGATTCCAGCTTGATATTGTTTTCAAATTCTTCATCCTTCAAGTGAATGATTTCCTGCCCTTCGGCCACCTGATCTCCCAGGGCGAAGAATCTGCGGGTCTTTGGATTTTCCAGGAGATGATAGTATCCGGGCATCTCCGATTTTAATAGGGTTTCTTTCACGGAAAATGCCGTTCCTGTAGCGATGAGGAACTCTTCAATGGGTTTCTTTTTAATCTCCTGTACGGATACGGGAACAGATATTTCCGTTTCCACATCAGTGTCTCTACCCCCACATCCAACCAAGATGAGGATACCCAAGACTAGCAAGCATTGTCGTTTCACAGTTTTCTCCTATGCTTTTTAATTAAGTGCACAATAAAGCTAGTTCATATACTCTTCCAGAACCACGGACTGATCCATTTCAAAATTCCAGAGAGATTGTATTTTCAGGTTGAGCAGTTCTATTTTGTAATTGATCAATGATGAGACTAGTGCTATTTTTTTCTGAGAAAGCTGGTTTTGAAAAAGACTCAAGTCCATTCCGGTGAGATCCCCGTTTTCGTAACGTTCGAGGTTGATGTCATACGTGAGCTGGGCATTCCGCTCGTTCTGCCGGGCGATTTCGATCTGGTTTTCCAGATTGTTCAAATTACGAGCGACCTGACGGATCGCAATGATAATGTTGTTTTTTTCAACATCCAGGGAGAGTTCGTTTGTCTGAATGACGGCCTCGGAAGCTCTGATACGGGATTTTTTCTCCCCCCAATCGAAGAGAGGGATATCGACGGATATGGAGTATCTCTGGTTTTTTGTCGGGATGTCATATATCTCTTGAAATTGTTCATCCGTGCCGATCACTCCGTATGACAAAGTGATGGCACCTTTAAATTCATTCATCGCCATGGTTTGAATTAAATTGAATTGTGAGTTTTCAATTTGTATTTTTCGTTGACGCAGTTCCATGCGTTGGTCGAGGCCATGATCGATGGCCTTTTGAAGATCCACCACCACGGGGTGATGGGTGATATCGGCAGTGACAGAGATATCATCGAAAAGAGAAATGCCGATGAGATTTTTAAAGGCGTCCAATGAATTCTGCAAAACAACCTGTTGATTTTCCGTGTTCGATTTGCTGGTTGCCAGGTTCAGTTCCGCCTGGTAGAGTTCTTCCATGGCCGATATGCCTGCATCTACTTTATTTTTGATGATATCATAACTTCTTTTCTGGTTTTCGTATTCTTCCATGGCAATTTGCAGGCTCATTCTGTTTTGATAGACGGTGTAGAAGTTTTGTGTGACATTACGTTCAAGGCCCAATTTTCGGATGGCATATCGAAGCGTGGTATTTTCCAGATCGAGTTCCAGTTCCCGCAACGTCAATTTGGTACGGTTGTATGTAAATATGGGTTGCTCAAAACTCAGGTAGAGATTGTTGCTGAACGTCTTGCTTCTTACATCTTGATACTCACTATAAGCATCCTGCCAACTGAACCGATTGATAAGGGCCAATGTTCCATCGGTCAATTTGATGGGCTGGGATATCCTGAATATGCCAAAGGATTGTTTGGTCTCACTGGTGTTCCATGTGGAGAAGAAGTTATTAAAGGAACGATCCCTGTTATAATCCATGGGTGTCAGAGAGAGGCTGAACTGGGATTTTAATGCTGCGTTTTGAGCATTCAACAGTTCCTGACTTCGGACGAGACTCAATTCTATTTCTCTGATATCCGGACTGTTTTCCATGGCCACCGACATGGCATCATTCAGAGTCATGATCGTTTGGGCCATGACCGTTCCGGCCATGAAAAACACCAATAGAATAATTGTATAAAGATATTTGTTTTTTTTCATTGGGCTGCATTTTTGATTCATTATTTACCCCTTATTTTTTTGCAATTATTCTGTCAAAATTAAGTAAACGTCAGATTTGTATTAAATAAGCTGGCCTTAAATGGGCTCTCCATTTCATTGCAAAAAAATTAGTGGATCACCCATTTGACTGCATCCGCCAGGACGATTCTATTTTCGGATTCATTGGTGAGTTCGACTTTGGCCGTGTCTGAAGAGATATAGAATGTCCCCAGGAAGTTCCAGCCGTCTTCAGCATTTTGTAGATCCAGGAGGACTTCATCGATACCATCGTCGTGGTGTACAAGATAATGGTACTGACCGCTGCTCCCTCCTCGCTGACGGTCGCCACCAGGTCCTCCACCATCGCGGGGTCCGACTCCTCCGCCTCTCCCTCTCATCATTCGCGTGGTGGTGTTGTAGCAATACACATCATAATTCCCGATCCGGGGTAAAACCGCCTGCCAGACGACCTC
>CAZYTI010000213.1:0-6882 GCA_964650065.1 uncultured bacterium | reverse complement strand
AACAAGGCAAGTACTTTAAGAAATGCGGCAAATATGGCTCCCATTTTTGCGTGAAACAGGTTCTTTGCGGGAAACGCTCTCTGGTTGTAATCATGTTCCGTACAATGCCCATTAAATCCCAGGATAATAACACCTGTTACAAAAGGAAGCCAACCAAAGGCATGATCCCAGGGTCGATACATAGACCACATAGACATCCCCTGAGCATCCTTGAGTGACAGAACCTCGGACAATCCTCCGGCAGCAACGATACCGACAATCAGCGTAATCAATCCTCCAAAAATTAATATAAAAGTTTGCGCAAAATCCGTCCATAAAACAGAACGTAATCCGCCTAAAATGGTATACAAACCCGTTGTAACGCCCAATATGATAACCGCCGTCCAGAACAAGCTGTTTGACTGCCAACCCATGAATTGGGTCATCACTGTCGCACCGGCATAGAGGGCTGCTGCGACGGTATTACTCACCATCATTAGCATATTGATCACAGAAACAAAAGAGCGGCTTCCCTGGCTGTACCGTTTTTCAAAGAATTCTGGAGAAGTGGACAATTTCAGTCCCATATAGACTTCCAGAAAAAATACCGCCAGGAATGTAAACGCCAGAGCCCCGATCATTTGGAAAGCACCCGCCACGATACCCACAGTAAACGCCAGACCGGCCTGGCCGACAAATTGTTGGCTTGATATGTTTGTAGCGAACAATGACGCACCAAGGATTGGCCAGGACTGACTTCTCCCGGCTAAAAACAAATCTTCTCCGCCACTGATTTTCTTTCGGGCAATCCACAAACCCAATGCAACAATACCGATAAAATAAAGGATTATGATGCCGACATCAATCAGACTGATTTGCATAGTTCCCACAGCCACCTCAATGGTTATGTGTGTTCAAAAGGAAAGTACTATCTCTTTTCTAAGACATCCATTTTCTGAGGGATTGAACTCATTCAATCCTTCTCGACTTATCGGACAGACTAGAATAATAATCGATCAAAATATCCATCACTTCCGGCCGTCCAAACATTTTTAAGGAAGATGGATTAGGATAGACAATTCAATTGAGTTTCACCCACGATTGAACCTAATATCCAAGTGGCTCCAAACGGGACCGAATTCTCTCTTCCATGGTCATCTCTTTTTTCTCAGGCTCTTTTTTTCCAAGCTGTTGATTGGATTCCAGGTCTTGCCACATAATCCAATCTTTCTCCAGGCCGTAAAATTTCCGTAGTCCGACATAATCGAGTCCATACCGCTGAGCGCTGAAAACGTAACCGTTATTGCCGTATTCGGGATGATCGTACCGGTAGGGATTGATGTATTCCCATACCATGACGCCCTTATTGTTCAATTCCATCATGCGGCCGGTGGTGCCTTCCAGGAGCAGGGTGTTTTCATTAGGAAGACGCTGACACGACCCCAGGAATGAGGAAAAGAGAAAATGGGGCGGATCTTCCTCATATCCCCAAACCACTTTCTGTTCTTTGGGATCAAACTCGAGTACACGCGAGAAGCCTTGACCTTCTCCATAGCTCTGCCAACCGTTGTCAAATATCAGGATATTGCCGCCTTTGAGAACACAGGCCCAGTTTTGCAGGGACAGTTCATCCTTGCCCCAACGCAATTTGACATCCCCTGATTTCTTATCGATAAGAAGTACGGAGCTCAGCCGCATGGCATTGAGAAGAATATCACCGTTTTCCATTAAATCGATCGCCGTGATGTGGGTCCATTCCGCATGCGTACAAACGGGCCATATGGTATCTTTCTCTGGATCGAGACGTTCGTGGGCAATCCATTCCCAGACCACATTACCCTGGCCATCGATTTCTACAATGGCGTCTCCCCACATCTTCCCATCTTTACCGTATCCCGGTAATCCGCCTTGTACTTGTTCCGCCATCTCCTTGGGGACTTCCACCCATCTGGGATACAGGGTATTCCCGTTGTCGAGACGGTGGAATGTATGATGATGGTATGGATCCCTATGTTCCCAGATGATCTTTCCATCCTTGTCCATCTCCATGAGAAACCCTGCCGCACCTTCCAGATGAGCAAGAGGACCATCTTCCACCTTTCCGGCAAACATCAAATGACCGTTGGGAAGCAGTTCTACATGGCCTCCTGAGGTGGTGGGCAGGTCCCATTTGTGTATGAGTTTCCCTGCCATGCTGATGAGAAACGCCTCTTTTCCACAGAGTGGAGCAAAAAGGGTCAATCCCGGATGACATTCTGAATGTGAATAATAAGTCGTCCCTGTCAATTCTGTTCTGCCAATTGTCGCCATATACACACTCCTAAAAATTGAAAGCTTCGGGGCCGTAGATATCATTCAGAGCTTTGAATCTGTCCGGATTTAAATCTTTATCTTTAAATCCCGCCATGTCCAGCGGATATCGATACGCCCGGTGGGTGAAGGGATTTCGACCGAGATTGAATGTTCCCTGTCCCGAAGTCAAAGGCGTAAAAAAGGGCACATAATACTCCCAAACCACTTCGCCTTCCATGGTAATTTCAAAGATTCGACCTTTGGTGGACTCCATGACCAAAGTATTACCGTTGGGCAGCCTCTGGCATCCGGCGCACACCGAGGAGAAGAATTCCGTGGGAGGATCGGCCACGTATTCCCAGACCACTTTACCGGTCTTCGGATCGAATTCAACACATCGGGAATAGGCCAGATACGCGTCGGGCCGGTGGGGACCGTTATCGAACACCAGAATGTTGCCGTTTTCCAATATGGTTGGATTATGAGGATGATAGACCTCACCAGATCCCCATTTCCAGACCGTCTCTTTGGTCTGTTTGTTTATCCGCATAACCAGACTTGGATAACGCAGACAGGTGAGGATGTCCCCATTATCAAACTCCTCAATACTGTTACCGTGTGTCCATTCATCGCGGTGCTCCATGGGGCAGATGGTGTCCTCTTTCAGATCGAGGTGCTCATAGGCCAACCATTCCCATACTGATTCACCCTTGGGATTCACTTCCCGCAATCCGCAGGTCCAGATGGTTTTTCCTTTATCTTCGGTTCCCGGTTTACCGCCTACGATTTCTTTGGCGATTTCCGGCGGGGTCTCTACGATAAAGAGAAAAATCGTATTGCCGTTTTTCAACCTCTGGGTCGTATGGTGCTGAAAACTGTCCCAGTGTTTCCACACCACATTTCCATCCCAGTCCACTTCCTGGATCTCCGCACCGCAGAATCCGGGAAACTTGGGGGAATCTTCTTTGATAATTTTGTATGGATAGATAATATGGCCGTTTTCCAGCATATAGGTTATTTCAGCGGCCCGTCCGGGCATCTGCCAATAATTGACAAACCGGCCTTCCATATCGATCAGATAGGCCCTGGATTGCTCCCAGAAAGGTGCAAAATAGGTATATCCGGGGAACGCCTTCTCCTTATTGTAAATAGTCACTGAAAATTTTTCCCTTCGCGCAATACCGCCCATGATGTCCTCCAGATTGAGATCATGATCGATGAATTGGGTTCACCTACTTTCGAATCATCCCAATCCATCCTCTGGTTCCATGTGAGATTCTACATATACCCCAATTGGCGCAACCGGGCCATTGCCTTTTCCTTGTCCTGTCTCCGTCCTGCCCGTTCAACCGTATTCTCCAGATCCTGATTCCATGCCGGTACGCCTGCTTCTGCGATTCTGCTCGTGGTTTTGGCCCCGAGGGAACGATACCCCTTCTCATAGAGTGAGCAATAGGGAATATCGAAGTAGAGGGTTGTATCCCATACATCCCGTTCAGTAAAGTGCAGGATAGGCCGGAATCGTGTGTGTGCCTGTGTAAATTCATCACCCGGATAATCATCACTATAGGGATCATTTTCACGGTCAGGCTGCTCGTCCCAGCGTAATCCCTGAAAGAAGGCTTTGACCTTGTGCTTCTGGAGGTACTCATTGATCACCACCGATTTCATCAGATGGTTGCCGATAAAACTTTCCGCTTCGAATGGAAACCGCTCTATCTCCCCCATCCCCATCCTGGCCATCTCTTTTTTGTTACGCTCATTGAGTTCTGCGACAACGACATCGTTGTTCAATTTCCATCCCGACCGTTCTACGACGTCGATGTTCAGGCCCCAATCCAAACGCAGGTCCCAATTCTCGGCATATATTTTCAGCATGGCATCGATCTCTTCAAATACATCGAATTCATCGATGGTGAAACAGACCGGTACTTTTAGGTTGTTTTCTTTGCAAAATTGCAGTCCGAACCAAAGCATCAGAGTACTGTCCTTACCGGCTGACCAGACGATCCGCATATCCTTGGGATCAAAACGATCGAATGCCTCTCTATAGACTTCTTTGGATTTCTCGATCTTCTCTTTGAGTTCTGCGATTCTTGCCTCACTGTGTTCAATTTTTGGCATCTGTTTTTCTCCTTATTAATGTATTTGCCAATCAATGTTATTCTTTATTTTCAAAAGATACGGAATGCATGCGCTCCAGAAGTTTTTCTTTCATTTCTTTGGATGAGGATGCAGCCTCGATAATATTCTTTTTTTCTTCCGGATCAGCAGCCAGATCGTACATTTCCCAGCGTTCATCTTCCGCACGATAACTGATTCTTACATTTTCTTCCTGATAAAATGTAACGGACCGGTCGGTTTCTCTCACCTTATGTTGAAGCTTCCCTATGGATTCACCCATAATGGGCCTGTTTTCAACGCGATCCAGGGGCAACAGAGACTGGCCATGATGGCTCTCAGGCACATCCAAACCAAAAACATGGGCAATGGTTGTCGGAACATCCACACCGCTGACCAGGGCATCCGAGACCTTGCCTTCAGTCAGGTCGGGATCATAAATCATGAGGGGAACGTTAATCAATTCATTATACATTTTACCATCATGGGACAGGCTTCCGTGCTCTCCGAATTCATCCCCATGATCCGAGGTGATGATGACGATGGTGTCATCCAAAATCCCATGTTTTTCCAAAATCCCGAAAAATGTCTTTGCATAGGCATCGACCTCAAGAACATGGGCCTGATAAAGCTTCTTTAATAGGATGTTGGTTTCAGGATCGGAAGCATTTCGCGGTAAAACCACATCTTTGAAGAGATTGAACATCTCATCCTTACTCAATCGGATTCCCGGATCGACCTGGGCAATAGTTGTTTCGTTGGGGATATAGGGTTCGTGTACGTCCATATAATGGGCCCAGAGGAAGAAAGGCCGATAATCACCCTGGATTTGGTTGCCCAACCATGCATCCACTTTCGCATTGATTTTATCACCAAGGATATAGGGATACATATCCGTTACATCGTCCATCATGGAATCGTAGAAGGTATCCCATCCGCGATTCCATCCGAAATAGTCCGAAAGATAGGGATTGGAATGGAAACCGGCCGTAGAAAATCCTCCATTTTTAACCACCTGAGAAACGAGCATACGCTTCGGCGACAACATTTTTTCTCTTCCAAATTCAAAATAGTATGTCGATGTTAAGAGCCCTGGAAAAGAGGCCTGTGTATAGGGACCAACAGACATACATCGATTAAAGCGAATACTTTTCCCTTGAATCGAATCAATAAAGGGTGTATAACTTTCCTCGCTTCCATAACAACCCACTGCATCTTTCCGCAAAGTATCTATGGTCAACAATACAACATTCTTCTGTGTTCTACTCATATTTTGCTCCACTGATTTATACCCAATACTGATTTCAAACATTTAATTTAAAATGATAAATTCCCTATGAATAACGACCGCCCTAGAAAAACAAACTGATGCCACTCAAAATGATGAGCACGAGGACCACGACTTTCAAAGGGATTTCCGCAATTTTCACTGTCATCTTGCTCCCCCAAAAAACACCGGGAATAGCGCCCAGACAAAGGGAAAACGTCGTGTTCAGATCCACCAGACCTCCAACAAAATAAATTATGCTCCCCAGTGATGATAACACAACGGAAATAACAATGCTTGTTCCCACGGCCTCACCGGCGCGTACATTAAACAAGAGTAATAAAACCGCAATGATAAGAACACCTCCTCCGATAGATGTGGCACCAATCAAGAGTCCAATAATAAAACCGAGAATGAGACCCAACATTTTCTTATTGAGGGGACGGCTTTCCGATCTGGGTACAAACAGATTCAACTTGTGTCTCCTCTCTTTCAGATAGGGAAACTCAAAAAAGAAAATAACAGCCGTGATCAGAAGGAGAACGGCCATACCGAATTGAAGGGTGCGGTTCACCATATTCCGATCAGAAATCCGGAAAAGGGTGTTAATGATGTGTGATGCAATCAGTACCCCAGGAACACTGCCGATGAGAAAATAGAATGTATGGGACAGGTTGACTGTTTTTTGTTTCCAATGGAACACCGTTCCCATAATTTTCGTAATCATGGAATACGCAAGACCGGTCCCGACCGCTGTCACAGGAAGTAACCCAACCACATGAATGAGGACTGGCAGTGTCATCACCCCACCGCCTATACCGGTCATCCCGGTGGTAAATCCAATAACCAATCCCACCACGAGTGTTTTTATCAACGTCAGCGCCGTTTGCTCTTGAAAGATGTCTGCTAAAATATCCATCGACACCTATCGTTTTTCCAGTATCGACTCATTATTCTGAAGTTCGGCGTGTAATACCTTACGAATCGGCTCATTTGAATCGCCTTCCTCAATTTCTTTGATTAATAGATCAATGGCCTGCCTTCCAATTAGGCGTGGATTCTGGTTGATGATGGTCAACTGGGGGATCATGGTCATGGCCAACGCGCTGTGTCCGAATCCAATAATCCCCAAATCCTCAGGGATACGCAATCCGATCTCTTTCGCAGCCCTGTAAACACCCAAGGCAACCAGATCGTTTACCGTAAATATAACTTCGGGCAGT
>CAZYTI010000212.1:0-6905 GCA_964650065.1 uncultured bacterium | reverse complement strand
CAGTGGATTGGAGCAGTATCGATATTCAGGGGAATGTGGAGGCACCGGCCTATTATGATGGGGACGATTATACATACTATGTGGCGGTCATCGATCCATGGGAGGGTTATTTTGTGATGAACCGGGGCACGCTTCCGGCTACTCTCGTCATTCCACCCTTTGAGTCACAAAATGGTGTTTCGAGGCAGAGGACGATTTTGTCGATACAGTCTGCCGATGAATACATCCTTCAATTCTCCGCCGACATTCCCGGATTCGATCTCATGGATACTCAGAATTATATCGGGTTTTTAGAAGGTGCAGCCATGGGAATGGATGATTTGGATATTTCCGAAGCACCTGTCATTGGGGATTATGTACAATTCTCCATTGTCGATGGCCATGACCGGTTTGCCGGTAGTTTTAAGCCCCTCGATGGAGAGGATGGTCTTTGGGATTGTGAACTCACCTCCACGCTTCCGGCGGAGCGGGAGGTCCGTTTCCGACTGACGGAGAAGGGCGATTTGCCGGATCACATGAAATGCTTCATCTTGGATGAAGATTATCGATGTCCCGTACCCGTGGAAAACAATCAATTCAAGGTGTGGCTGAGGAAGAAATACCCAATACGCCACCTGAAGATCGTCATAGGATCGACCCAATTCGCAGAAGATATGAGTGAAGGCATCTCCCTGGTACCATTGGATTTCAGCTTGTATCAGAATTATCCCAATCCATTCAATCCCCAGACCACCATCGACTATCAGATCGGGATACGGGAACGTGCTGTCCTTAATATTTACAATATGCTGGGTCATAAAATTCGTACGCTGGTTGACGCTACGCAAGATCCGGGTATGCATTCAGTAACATGGGATGGCATGGATGACGGGGACAGACCGGTTGCAGCCGGAGTGTATTTCTTCCGGCTTTCGGTGGCCGGTTTTATGGATACCAGGAAACTTATTTTGTTGCGTTGAGGGATTTTAATTTTTAATGATTTCCAAGGTCAATGAGACTTTGGAAATCTGAATGTATAGAGAAATCGTCATGATTTATCAAATCAATAAAATGATTTGGTGAAGTTGTTACCTTACCTTGAATAAAGATGTGCATCTTGCGCAGTAAAACGGATTATCATAAATAAGAAATTCAATGGAGAGAGAAATGAAGCGGATATGGGTCGTTATCGGATTATTCGTGGTTGCAAATATTTGGAACTCCTTTGGTCGTTCTCAAAATGGGAAAATCCAAAATGAGCACCCTGTAGAAGTAAATGTTAAACCATTCAAATCATCCCAAAGTGGTTATGAATTTCGGTATCATACCTACAAGGAATCAACCAAGATCCTGAAACGACTCGCGTCTCAGTATCCCAGGCTTGCGAAACTGTATTCCATCGGGAAGAGCGCGACCGGTACGAAAGAGATCTGGTGTATGGAAATAACCAATCAGGAAACCGGTATGGCTGAAGAAAAACCGGCTTCCTATTTCGACGGGAATCAGCATTCGTCGGAAGTGACGGGGGGGGAAGTCACACTCTATCTGGCTCACTATCTACTCAGTTCTTATGGAAAGGATCCGGAGATTACGCAACTGGTCGATTCGCGAGTGACCTATATCGTTCAACGCGCAGATCCCGATGGCGCTGAGGCCTATATGACAGGAAAGATTGACTGGGACCGGACAAAGGTACCCGGAGCAAGAGACGCCGACGATGATGGAGACATGGGTGAAGATGGGCCGGAAGACATGGATGGCAATGGTGAAATTTTAAAAATCAGAATCAAGGATGATGAGGGCAAATGGAAATGTCATCCGGACGATCCGCGGCTCATGATTCGCCGGGAAGATGAGGACAAGGAAGGCACCTTCTATCGGATCATCGATGAAGGGATCGATAACGATGGAGACGGGAAGATCAACGAAGATCCTCCCTTCACACGATTCATATCCAACCGCAATTACCCGGCTTTCTGGGCCTCCCCCGATGGACGTTTTCGAGGGCAGGGCAAGTATCCGCTTCAAGAGCACAATTCCCGTATTCTTGCCGATTTCATCGTTTCAAAATCCCACATATCCATGATCGAGTCCTACCATACCACCAGCGGTATCCATCTGCGCCCCTATGCGGCAAGACCGGATACCGATTTCCCACCCCAGGATCTGTTGGATTACAATGCAATATTATCACAGGGAACGGAGATGACGACCTATCCTGTGGCATCGGTATACAATGATTTCACAACCATAGATCCCGAACTTCCCTGGGAAAAACAGCCCGGTGTGCGTCACGGGGTGTTTATCGATTGGACCTATGTACATCTGGGTTTATTTTCCGTGACGACCGAACTGTGGACCCTGGAACCCTTTGTCAATGAAACTGATTGGGCCAAAATCCCCCGGGATATGCCCCTGTTTTCGATTCCCCGCAGGTATAACCGGCCCGATGTTCAGGCGCAGGTCCTCAAGTGGCTCGACCTTCACAGAGATGATCCTGAATTGAGTGGACAGGGTTTTATCGACTGGCAGCCCTTCGAGCATCCCACATTGGAGCAGGTCGAGATGGGAGGATATACGCGGTACTGGCTTCGAAATCCACCTCCCGGTCCATTTCTGAAAAAGGTTGTGAAAGATCAAGTGAAGTTTGCCGTATATCGGGCGGGATTGACCCCCATTGTCGAGATAACGAATGTTGAGATTTCCCAAGAAAAGGATGAGCCACCTGTATGGAAGGTGGTTGCCACGGCTGCCAATCAAGGATACCTGGATACCTGGACGCAACAGGCCCGAAACGCCCGTATCACAAAGCCCGATGCACTAACGTTGGAACTCCCCAAGAACGCGACCACACAAGACACTTTAACTGTGGAGTTTCCGTTTATGCGAGGTACGAGAGGAGCCGCATTTGTGAGTAAGTATCGGGGCTCATGGCGTGTTGAGGCATCCCCAAATACAAAAGTTACGATCCGGATTCGCTCTGAAAAGGGCGGTGCGAACAAGAGGGAAGTCGTCCTCAAATAATTACACCGATAAAATATCACACATTCGAGGCTGCCGATTATCAAGAGGCATACGACGGAATCACCGCGTTCATTGGTGTAGCAACGAATGGTTGGATTCGACTGCTAAGGGAAGGCATTAGGGAACATCAGGATGCCAATATAATTCTTAAGAGGTATGGTGAGCTTCTGGACCAACGATGGGGAGACGTGGAATCCGGTCGCTGGACGCCTCCATCTCCCCGGGCAAGGAGGAGTGGCAGGAAGTATTTTGGTGTGCGGTAGGGATTTCACTTTCATTAGTTGCCACAAAACTGAGTTAATTGTCAATTGTCAATCGGCAATTGACAATTGACAATTTTACATATTCTGTGTGAACTCATCGTATTCTGCGTTTTCATATTAATCTAGAGTTTGAAGAATGGAGGGATATCGATCATGACAACGAGAAGAGAATTTATCAAGAACACTGCCATTGCAGCAGGGGGGACGGCGCTTTTGGGCAGCCATTTCATGTGTGGAAAGGGTGCCGGGAAAAGTCGGGTGGTTTCTGTTGCGGCAGAGGATATGCTCGCGAGTGAGCAGTATAATCCCGATGCCGTGCATCGTGCATTTACATCCGGTTTAAAGGAATTGACTGGTGAGAACAGTCTCGAGAATGCGTGGTCATCCATTATCTCACCCGATGATGTGGTTGGTATAAAGATCAACTGTCTGGGTGCGCCGAAAGTGTCCTCTTCCATGGTGTCCATTCGTGAGACCATTGCCGGGCTCAAGAGTGCAGGTGTTAAAGAGAATAACATCATCGTCTGGGATCGCCGCGATGGGGAGTTCAGAAGGACCGGTCTGGCCATCAACAAGGGTTCTGAAGGCGTTCGGATCCACGGCACATCTACGGAAAGAGAGGCTGCCGCAGTCTGGGTGGAAGGATATGACAGGAACGTGTATATCTCCCTGGAGGACGGGACGATCAAGAAGTACAGAGAACTGATGGCCCGGAATTTTACCGAACAAGGATCTCACAGAGACATCTTTAACTCTGTGGCCTGGCTCTGGATGTTGATTCAGCAGGGGAATCCCAAGGCACAGAAGTACAGTCAAAAGATCAGGCAATTGTACGCCGACTACAGTGATCGGGAAGGTGCCAAAAAGATGGCCGAAGAAATCGCCAATGAATTCAAGGATGTAACCATCGAAGATGAGGAAAAATCGTTCTTTTCCAACATCGTGACGAAAGAGATCACCAAATTAATTAATATACCCGTTCTCAAGCATAACGAAGACAGCGGAGTGACATGGGCGGCCAAGAACATCGCCCTGGGTGTGACGACGAATAAAATCCGTTTTCATATCGATTACTGCACCAAAGCCATTCCTGAAATTCTGAGTCATCCGAGCATTAAGGATAAGATGGTGTTGCACATCGGTGAGGCAGCCAAGATATCCACCAAGAGTGTGGTGGGTGCGCAGATGGCCTATGATAACAGGCTCTTTTTCAGTGCGGATCCGGTGGCCCTGGATCGCATTGGTCTCGATGTTTTGGAAGGAAAGAGACGCGAACAGAACATGGAACCGATTCGGGATATTTCGACTCATATTGCAGCCTGTGCGAAAATAGGACTGGGAACCGATGATTTGAATCAGATTGATTTGAGAGAATTAAGAGTGTGAGTATTGACACGATTTACCACGGAATACACGGAAAACACTGAATAGAAATGATAAAATATTATTGATGTAAAGAATTTTAAATTTACCGGAAGAAAGTGGATTTGGCCGTTTTAGGAGGTTATTGGTTACATTTTTCATGTGTTGAGTTATTTTACTCAATGCATTGAGTAATCCGCTTTGTTTTGGAGTGAAGCGACTGTGTCGCTTCATGCATCGACGCAGTCAGTGCACTCCAAAGGTAAAAGCTAAATGTTATAATAAGTTAATAAATATAAAAAAGAAATACAGAGAAAGGTAAAATTACAAAAATATAATCAATCGGAGGGCATGGAAAATGCTTAAGAAGCTCATGTCGACACTTGTGATTGCACTCCTATTCTGTCAATTGACGGGTTGTACCAAAACCTACACAGGACCGACGGCTGATCTGGTCATCAAAAATGCCAAGATTGTCACCATTGATAAAAACAATCGCAGGGCCCAGGCGGTGGCAGTGATTGGTGAGTTCATCGTCGGGGTCGGATCGAATGAGTATATCGATCAATTCGTCGGGGAAGGAACGACCCGGGTGATCGATGCGAGGGGCAGGCTGGTCGTACCGGGGTTTAATGATGCCCATGCCCATTTTAGGGCTATCGATCCCGACTACATCGATCTGCGTTATATTACCGATCCCAACATCATCACTGAGCGGGTTCGGGAGAAGGTTGCTACGGCGAAACCGGGACAACTCATCCGGGGAGGGCGCTGGGAACACGAGATGTTTCACAACAAAAACTGGCCCACCAAGGAACTCATCGATCATGTGGCTCCCGACAATCCCGTGGCCTTGAGTCGGGCTGACGGTCATTCTGTCCTCGTCAACAGCTATGTGCTGCGTCATTCTGGTATCACCAGGAATACCCCGGATCCCCCCGGAGGAGAATTTCAGAAAGATTCCGTTACCGGCGAGCCGACGGGTATCGTTAAAGAGCTGGCCCGACGGTTGCTGGATTATGGTACAGTCGAAGTCAAACGCTCTCAGGAGGAAGCAGAAGCCCGGGAGTTAAAGGGGTGGCTGGCCGCACTGGACCTGGCCAGGCGCGTCGGTGTGACCACCGTGCATCTCCCACCCGGACAATTTGAGCCTTTTCTGAAACTACGTGACCTGGGTAAACTCACACTTCGTGTTTATGTGGGCCAACGACTGGACGGCCTCACACCGGAGAATTTAGACAGGTATGGGGAATTGAGAAAGAAATATCCCCTGGAGGACAACTGGATCCGATTGGGTTTTCTCAAGGGCCACATCGATGGTACCCTGGGTTCAGGTACGATGCTCGTCTTTGAACCCTTTGAAGACGAGCCCGATAAGACGGGACTTCCTTTTCAGCCTTATGAAGAGTTGGAACGGATCATTATTGAGGCGGATAAGGCCGGGTTCCAGGTGGCCATTCATGCCATTGGACCCAAGGGGAATCATCTGACCCTCAACGCCCTGGAGAAGGCCATCGAATTGAATGGAAGACGGGACAGCCGTCATCGCATCGAGCATTCCCAGTTTCTCATAGACTCGGACATTCCCCGTTTTGTACAGTTAGGTGTCGTGGCTTCGATGCAACCCACACACTGCATCACGGATAAACGGTTCGCCGAAAAGCGGGTGGGCCTCGACCGGTGTAAGGGAGCCTATGCATGGCGAAGTCTTCTCGATACGGGAGCAAAGATTGCCTTTGGTACCGATTATGGAGTTGAGCCTCTGGATCCCATGGAAGGATTATATGCGGCCGTCACACGGAAGGATCGTGCCGGTGAACCTGGTGATGGGTGGTTTCCCGAGCAAAAACTCACCATGGAGGATGCTATCGAACTGTATACCCTGGGATCTGCCCATTCGGAGTTCATTGAGGATCGCAAAGGCATGATCAAGAAGGATTATCTGGCCGATATCGTGATTCTCAATCAGGATTTGATGATGGTTCCTCCTGATCGGATCATGTCCACCAAGGTGGACTTCACGATCGTTGGTGGGAAGGTCGTATTTGAGAGAAATGGTGTTGAGTAGAAAAGGCGCCATACCAGAAAGGCGTCATATTAAATAGACAAATATAAATGAGACCGTAATGCGTGGAGCGTAGAGCGTGGAGCGTGGCGCGTGGAGCGTAGAGCGTAAAGCGTAGAGCGTAAAGCGTAAAGCGTAGAGCGTAAAGCGTAAATGCTGAGTGCCAGGACATCGTTAACACTTTTAAGTGCCAAGACATCGTAGACAGAGTT
>CAZYTI010000211.1:0-6943 GCA_964650065.1 uncultured bacterium | reverse complement strand
GACGAATCGACTCCCCCCCCATTCTGGCGACAAACCGCTTTTTGAGATCCTCCTCACCCTCGATCTCTTCTTCCTCACTCGTTTCCTGCTCTCTGATCTCATCCATTATCCGCAGATACTCTTCTTCGGACAACAACTGATTTTGTTTAAGACCTGTCTCACCGGGTTCAATGACGACATAAGATTCATAATAAATTACTTTTTCTAGATCAGTAGTAGACATACCCAAAATATAACCGATCTTGGAAGGTATGGATCGGAAATACCAGATATGAACGACAGGCACTGCCAGAGTGATATTACCCATGCGTTCTCGGCGGACCGATTTTGTTGTCACTTCGACACCACATCGATCGCATATAATGCCTTTATACCGAATCCGCTTGTACTTGCCGCAATGACACTCATAATCCTTTACCGGACCAAAAATCTTTTCGCAGAAGAGCCCATCTTTCTCGGGCTTGTAGGATCGGTAGTTGACGGTCTCGGGTTTCAAAACTTCACCATGACTCCAACCAAGAATTGTGTCCGGCGAAGCAAGATTCAATATAATGTTGGTAAAATACTTCTTTTCTCGACCATCATAAGCCACTGAATAACACCTCCTTAAGGGTGCTAAAAGTTATCGCAACTCCACATCGAGGCCAAGCCCCATCAATTCCTTTAATAGAACATGAAAGGATTCGGGAACACCTGGCTCAGGCAGATTTTCTCCCTTCACAATCGATTCGTAAGCCTTGGCCCGTCCCCTCACATCATCCGATTTGACTGTGAGTATTTCCTGTAATGTATGCGCCGCGCCATAAGCCTCCAAAGCCCAAACCTCCATTTCACCAAATCGCTGACCACCAAACTGTGCCTTTCCCCCCAACGGCTGCTGTGTAATAAGAGAATACGGACCGATTGAACGGGCGTGTATCTTATCTTCGACCAAATGTGAAAGTTTCATCATATAAATAAATCCGACACTCACTTTCTGATCAAATTTGTCTCCTGTACGGCCATCATAAAGCCAGCTCTTTCCATCAGTAGACAGCTCGGCCTTTCCCATTTCCGACTTTACTTCCTCCTCGGAAGCACCATCAAAAACCGGCGAAGCATAATGACACCCCATGATTTTTGCAGCCCACCCCAAATTGGTTTCTAAAATCTGCCCCAGGTTCATTCGAGAGGGAACGCCCAAGGGATTGAGCACGATATCTACGGCTGTGCCGTCTGGCATATACGGCATATCTTCAATGGGAACGACCTTGGCTACGACGCCCTTATTGCCGTGACGTCCAGCCATTTTGTCACCCACCTGAAGTTTTCGTTTCCTGGCGATGTAGACCCGTACCAGCTTTATTATTCCAGGAGGCAATTCGTCTCCAACTGCAATTTTATCCCGCTCTCGTTTTGCTCTTTCCTTAATCTCAGATAGTTTCTTAATATAGTTATGGAATATCTGTTCAATAGTTGTGTTTTTATCGGATTTTTCGACCCACGGTGCCGAAAGATCCAGAGTGTCAAAATCCAACTTACCGATGATCTTCTCTGAAAGTTTAACACCTTTTCGAACGACTATTTTTTGAGTTTCTTCATCTCGAATACCGGCCGAACTCTCATTCAGAAGTATTTCTTTGAATTTTTGACCTCTCAACTCCCAAATCGTTTTTTTCTCGCCGTCAGCCCATATATCTATTTCTTCAATAAGTTTTTTATCCCGCTTTTTGGTCTTGGCATCCCGCCGTTTCAGAGAAAAAACTTTGGTATCAATCACAATACCATTCATTCCAGAGGGTGCCTTTAGTGAAGCATCCTTGACATCTCCTGCCTTTTCTCCAAAAATAGCCTTAAGCAACTTTTCTTCCGGCGTAGGTTCGGTTTCACCCTTAGGAGTCACCTTCCCAACGAGAATATCACCCGCAATGACTTCAGCACCAGTCCGAATAATACCATTCTCGTCTAAATCTTTGGTCGCCTCCTCCGAAACATTTGGGATTTCACGGGTTAACTCCTCTTCTCCCCGCTTCGTATCTCGGACCTGTAGCTCAAATTCCTCAATATGAACCGATGTATATATATCTTCTCGAACAACCCGCTCACTGATAACGATTGCATCCTCAAAATTGTAACCCCGCCAGGGAATAAACGCCACCAGGACATTACGACCCAGAGCCAATTCACCCCTGTCAGTAGCACAGCCATCGGCTAAAACACTACCGGGCTTCACCTTGTCACCCACCGAAACCAGTGGTTTCTGGTTGATCATCGTGTCTTGATTCGTTCGAAGAAACTTTGTTAGCCGATACGACATCGTATCGCGTAAATCGAAGTCAAGAACATCTTCTTTTTTCTTTGAATCTAACCGGATGGTAATTTCTTCCGCACTCACTTTCTCAACCATGCCATCCACATCAGAAACGATAAGCGCTCTGGAATCCTGCGCGACTTTGCGCTCAATTCCTGTCCCTACCAGCGGCGCCTCTGGTTGCAGAAGGGGAACTGCCTGTCTCTGCATATTCGATCCCATGAGTGCCCTGTTCGCATCATCGTGCTCCAAAAAGGGAATGAGGGCAGCTGCGGCACTAACGATCTGGTTTGGAGAGACATCCATATAATTCACATCATCAGGCCTGACAACAGGAAACTCTCCTTTAAAACGTGCCTTGACCCGGTCTTTTAAAAAACTGCCGTCTTCATCAATGGGTGCATTTGCCTGGGCAATAATATACTGTTCCTCATCATCCGCACTGAGATATTCAATCGTACGCAGTGCTTTTTTCGCATCAACTTTCCGATAGGGTGTCTCCAAAAAACCGAAACTGTTAATTCGTGCATATGTTGCAATGGAGGAAATGAGCCCAATATTGGGTCCCTCGGGTGTTTCGATGGGACAGAGGCGTCCATAATGCGTATAGTGCACATCTCGAACTTCAAAACCGGCCCGTTCCCGAGTCAACCCCCCTGGCCCGAGTGCCGATAGCCTTCTTTTATGCGTCATCTCTGCCAATGGATTCGTTTGATCCATAAACTGGGACAACTGACTCGTCCCAAAAAAAGTATTGATGACCGAAATCACTGTACGTGCATTCAGTAGGTCCTGAGGTGTCATCTTTTCGCTATCGCCGATGTTCAGTCTTTCTTTGATTGTCCTGGCCATGCGGGACAGACCCACACTCATTTGGGCTGAAAGCTGTTCTCCAATCGTCCTCACGCGTCGGTTTCCCAGGTGATCGATATCATCGGTCGTCTTCGTTCCGGCCCGAAGTGCCAATAAATACTTGATAATGGCGACAAAATCATCATTCGACAGAACAGTCATGTCATCCGGAAGGTCCAGTCCTAATTTCCGATTTAAACGATATCGGCCAACATTACCCAAATCATACCGTTTCGGGTTGAAAAATAATCGGTCTATCAAGGCGCGTGCCGTTTCCAAATCAGGAGGATCGCCAGACCGCAACTGGCGATATATAGCCTCGACCGCATCTTGCTCTGATTGTACAGTATCTTTCCTCAGCGTGTTATTGATGACCTGGGATCCCCCCATCCGATCATCTGTTTCGACAAATTTGAGACGATCAATTCCTAATTTTTTAAGACGAGGGATGTGTTCTTTCTCAAGGATACAATCCCGCTCCATCACAATTTCCCCGGTTTCCTTATCCACAATCCCTTCTTCTTCCTGGCTAAAAAATATTTTTTGACCCACATATTTTTTTATCTGCGGATCGTCCAGCGAAATCTCCTCAATCATATTGAACAACCGCAAGACTTCTTCGTCGGTTGAACATCCTAAAGCTCTGAGAAGCGTGGTGACCGGAAATTTGCGCCCTTGGTCTACATAGACATAGAGAACATCATTGGTGTCCGTGACAAATTCCAGCCAGGAACCTCGAAATGGAATAATCCGTGCGGAAAAGGTGCGAGTGCCATTGGGATGAATTTTTTCGTCAAAAAAGACACCCGGTGAACGATGAAGCTGATTTACGATAATTCTCTCGGCTCCATTGATGATAAAAGTCCCTTTGTCAGTCATATAGGGAAAATTCCCTAAATAAACGATTTGTTCTAAAATATCGATGTAACTCGTCTTCTCGCTGTAGGTATCACGGGTAGAGAGCCGAAGTTTCGCTTTTAACGGCACCGAGTAGGTGACACCCCGCTCTCTGCATTCCTCCACACTGTATTTAGGTGAATCGACATAATACTCGACAAACTCCAAGAGAAAATTTTCTCTCGAATCGCTTATCGGAAAAAGGGACAAAAAAACTTCTTGAAGCCCTTGGAATTTCCTTTTATTCGGAAGCATATCATCCTGCAGGAAATCCCGAAACGATTTTATTTGTACATCGAGTAAATCCGGAATTTCAACCGCGGATGCAATTTTCGAAAAAGATTTTCGCTGAATTTTCTTTTTTCTCAACTCAACCACTCCCTTGAATGGGTTCGTTATGTTTGACTATTTTAATTCAACAGAGGCACCAACCTCTTCCAATTGCTTCTTGACATCTTCGGATTCTTCTTTCGCAACACCCTCTTTTATTGCAGCGTCAGGTGCAGATTCCACCAAATCCTTCGCTTCTTTTAATCCCAGACCCGTCAGTGTACGAACAACTTTGATTACCTGAATTTTATTTGACCCAAAACTCGTGAGCATAACATTGAATTCGGTTTTTTCTTCTTCACCCGCCTCTGGTGCAGCCGGACCAGCAGCTGGTGCAGCAGCCATAACGGGTGCAGCGGCCGTGACACCGAACTCCTCTTCCAACGCCTTCACCAATTCAGCAAGCTCCATGACCGTCATCTTTTTAACAGCCTCGAGTATCTTTTCAACGTTTTTACTTTGAGACGTTTTCTCTTTTTTCTCTTTGGTCTCAACCGTTTCATCAGATTTTGTCTTTTCGGCCATCTTTATCCTCCAAACTTAAATTTATTTCTCTGATTTTTCTTTAACACCCTTCACTGCATCCAGAGTGAACACCAACTTTTGAACAAGACTGGACAATCCTCCCACAAGGCCTTGAATAGGCGCGTTAAATCCCCCCAACACCTTTGCAATGAGCACGTCTTTGGTCGGAAGTGCAGCGATCTCTTTCACTCTTTCAGGCCCATAAAAAACACCTTCAAAGACAGACGCTTTTATGGTTGGTTTCTCCTCTGTCTTTGCATATTCAGTGAGAACACGAGCCGGAGCCGTAGGATCTTCATAGCTATATGCTATTGCCGAGGGCCCGTCGAGATGCTCTATCATTACCTCCCAACCTACCTTCTTAACAGCCAATCTGGTCAGGGTGTTTTTCACAACCCTGTAACCTACCGATGCCTCTCGGCACTTCTGCCTGAGCACTCCCATTTTCTCAACATCGAGACCCTGAAAATCATTAATGAAAACCCCTCTCGCGTTTTCTAAAATCTCGGCAATTTCTTGTACAACCGCTTCTTTCTCTGGCGTTGGCATGAATCTATCCTTATAGGATTAAACAAAAAACTATTGACGCAAAGCTTCTACCAAACTCACTCTATCCAATTTTATCCCTGGTCCCATCGTTGATGAAACGGTAATGCTCCTGATATACTGGCCCTTGGCAGAAGCAGGGCGCAAACGCAATATTTGTTCAATCAGCGCTTTTACGTTGTCAGACAATTGATCATGAGAGAACGATACTTTGCCAACGGTTGCATGAACAATTCCGTATCGATCGACTCGGAATTCGATCCGACCCGCCTTGAGTTGTTTCACACTCTCGGCTACCTCATTGGTAACCGTTCCTGCCTTGGGATTCGGCATCAAACCCTTTCGACCCAAATATCGTCCCAGCTTACCCACATCTTTCATGACGTCCGGTGTTGCTACAATGGCGTCCACATCACTCCAGCCTTCCTCGATCTTTTTAATATACTCCTCCAGCCCCACGTAATCAGCACCGGCATCTTTGGCTTCCTGATCTTTGGGTGCCTTACACAACACGAGAACCTTGACTACCTTTCCCGATCCATGGGGTAGTGAAACGGTCCCTCGCACCATTTGATCAGACTTTTTGGGATCAACACCCAATCGAATAGCGATATCCACAGTTTCATCAAACTTCACTGAACCTGATTGCTTCAATATTTGAATGCCATCTTCAAGCTCTAATACTTTATTACGATCCACTTTTTCAATGGCAGCATTATACCGTTTGCTGTGCTTCATAATTGCCTTCCTCACCCTCAACAACAAGACCCATGCTTCGAGCGGTTCCCGCGATAATTCGCATGGCCATCTCAATATCATTTGCGTTTAAGTCTACCATCTTAAGTTCAGCAATCTCCTTTATCTGCTCTTTTTTCACCATTCCTACTTTTTCTCGATTGGGCTCACCTGAACCTTTCTCAATCTTTGCGGCCTTTTTAAGAAGAACCGCGGCAGGAGGCGTTTTTGTAATAAATGTAAAAGAGCGGTCGCCATATACTGTGATAACCACAGGGATAATCAAGCCCTGTTTATCTTGAGTTTTGGAGTTAAAAGCTTTACAAAACTCCATGATATTTACGCCATGCTGACCCAAGGCGGGTCCTACCGGAGGTGACGGATTCGCCTGACCAGCAGGAATTTGTAATTTAATCATTCCAATGATTTTTTTTGCCATCCTTATTCCTCTAATATCGAAAGTACTACTTTTCTATTTCAACCTGGAGAAAATCGAGTTCTACTGGTGTTGACCGACCGAAAATACTGACCATGACCTTCAATTTTTTCTTTTCCCGATTGATCTCTTCCACCACGCCGGCAAAATCGGTAAAGGGACCATCGATGACCTTCACCGGATCTCCTTCACTGTAAGGGATATCAATAATCTCCTTATCCTTTCTCTCTTCCACCCTTCCCAAGATACGACGAACCTCATCCTCTTGCAGGGGTACAGGTTGATTCTTCGGTCCGACAAAGTTAGTGACACCAGGTGCATTTAAAATGAGA
>CAZYTI010000210.1:0-6952 GCA_964650065.1 uncultured bacterium | reverse complement strand
TAATAAGATGTTCATTTGACATTTTCTCCACATAGGCGTTCAAGGCTTGGTCAACCATACACGCTAAAACATTTTTATGCCATGGTTTTGGAATGAAACGATAGATGCCACCGGAGTTAATGGCTTTCAGGATAAATTTACCGTCATTACCGGGGCCAGTCACCATTACTATTGTTTTAGGGTGTTTTTTTGATATCGTTATGATGAAATCGATCCCCGCCTTTTTGACAATGTTATGATCGATGATGGTAAGATGGATTTCATTTTTTTTGTGCAAATTAAGGCATTCTTGAGTGGAAAGCGCTTTGAAAATAATGTGTTGATTTTTCAGAAGTGAAGTGAAAGTCTCATGAGATTGAGCGTCACTATCAACGTAGAGTATATTCCAATCAATCTCCATCAGAAAACCTCGGTTAATAGAAAGAATACGAAGAGGGGATGTTGAATTATATCGATCTCGGTGACCACTTTATTTTTTAATAAAGACTTATGAGTAAAGAGTTATCAACATGTTAGACAATGTATGAAATTTTTTTATAAAATCAATAAAATTTTTTTTAATCCTTGAATAATTCTCCATAATGTTTTATTTTTTGAGTTAGTAATAAAAAAGCGAATGGCTTGATATCTTCTTTCTAATACATCGTCATTTCATAAGATAAAATTAACTTCTAACTCAAAAAATAAAACAGAGGGGTACATAAATGAAGAAAACGATTCTATCCTTGTTGCTTTTGAATGTCATGATGACATTTGTTTTCGGCGAGAAACCGGTGTGGTGTGGTCAGGATAAAAAATCCGATTCGAATACGATTTATTCGCCCGTCCTTTTTGAGAGTTTCAAATATCGCTGCATCGGTCCCACACGAGGAGGCAGGGTGACTGCAGTCGCGGGGATTGCCTCTCAGCCTTCCACATTCTATATGGGTTCGGTCGGTGGCGGTGTCTGGAAAACGACGGATTATGGACAGCGCTGGACCAATGTTTCGGATGGGTTCTTGGAGACAGGCTCTATTGGTGCCATCCGGGTGTCCCCATCTGATCCCGATATCATTTACGTGGGAACGGGTTCAGATGGGATTCGCAGTAATGTCATCACGGGTCGTGGTGTGTATAAATCCACGGATGCAGGAAAAAACTGGCAGTTTGTCGGACTACGCAATGTCGGTCAGATCGGTGCCGTTGAAATCCATCCGGAGAATCCGGATCTGGTCTATGTCGCCGCCATGGGACATGCCTTTGGACCTGGTGCGGATCGTGGTGTCTATCGCTCCAAAGACGGTGGGGGCAGTTGGGAAAAGCTGCTCTTTATCTCTGACAGTACGGGTGCTGTCGATTTGGAGCTCTGTCCCGATAATCCGGCAGAAATATATGCCTCTATGTGGCGTGCAGAACGGAAGCCATGGACGATCATCAGTGGTGCCCGGGAAGGAGGCGTCTATAAATCAACCGACGGTGGTGATACATGGACGCAGTTGACTCAGGGGCTGCCCGGAGGACTGATCGGTAAGAGTGATCTGGCCGTAACCCAGGCCGATCCGAATCGCGTATATGTTCTCATGGAGGCGCCAGTAGGTGAGGGCGGACTTTATCGTTCGGACGATCGGGGAGTGAGTTTTCAGTTGGTGAGCACATTTGCCCCTCTCTTGGACAGGCCCTTTTACTATTGTAATATCGACGCAGATCCGATCCATGCAGATATCCTCTATGTCAACTCAACACGATTCTTTAAATCAACGGATGGAGGAGAAAATTGGCAGCAGAGATCGACGCCCCATGGTGACAACCATGATATGTGGATCAATCCCAATGATCCGGATGTTTATATTCAAGCCAACGATGGAGGCGTCAATGTCACACGGGACGGAGGAAAGACCTGGTCAACGCAACGCAACCAGCCTACGGCTGAATTGTACCAAGTCGCCGTGGATGATCAATATCCTTACTGGGTGTATGCGGGGCAGCAGGATAACAGCACCATTATGGTCCCCAGTGCGCCCCCTTATTCTCCGGCCGCCGGCCCGATGGGTTTCTGGCGGGCTATCGGAGGCTGTGAAACCGGGCCTGCGGTTCCCAAACCGGGCAATCACAATATCGTGTATGCCAATTGCAAGGGACGATTCGGAAGGTACAATAAGCTCACCGGGCAGGAAAAACAGTACTATGTCGGTGCGGCCAATATGTACGGAACTAATCCCCGGGATCTGAAGTTTCGCTTCCAACGGGTTTCCCCCATACACGTTTCGCCCCATGATCCGGATGTCGTTTACCATGCTTCTCAGTATCTCCACAAGACAACAGATGAAGGGGTGACCTGGGAAACCATTTCTCCGGATTTAACGGCCTTCGATCCCACCAAGCAGGTGATTTCCGGCTCACCCATCACCCGTGATATCACAGGAGAGGAATTTTACAGCACGATTTACGCAGTACAGGAGTCTTCAGTGGAAAAGGGATTGATTTGGGTGGGCGCCAATGATGGCCCGGTCCATGTCACTCGTGATGGTGGGAAAACCTGGGAAAATGTAACACCTTCCGATCTGCCGCCCGGTGGACGGGTGCAGACCATCGAACCATCACCCCATCAGGCCAACAAAGCCTATTTCGCTGTCTATCGCTATCTCCTGGATGACTGGGAACCCTACATCTATCGTACGGACGATTATGGAAAGTCGTGGGACCGTCTAACCACCGGTAGTAACGGCATCCCCATCGATTCTCCTACCCGAGTCATACGAGAGGATCCAAATCGGACGGGACTCCTCTATGCGGGTACGGAGTTTGGGATGTACATCTCCTTTGACGACGGCATGCATTGGCAACCCTTCCAACTCAACCTTCCGGCGACACCTGTAACCGACATCCGGATCCATCGAGAGGATCTGGTGCTCTCGACCATGGGACGTTCGTTCTGGATACTCGATAATCTGACTCTGCTTCATCAGCTGAATACATCTGTCGAGCAGTCCGAGTGTTATTTGTTTACTCCCCGGGACGCATACAGGAATTTTAGGCGCTCATTCGGGCGATCTGTCTCGGTTCCAGGCACGCCTCCGACAGGTGTGATGATCGATTATTTTATGGGCGACGATCCATCCGGGGAAATATCGCTGGAAATTCTGAATGAAAACGGTCAATTGGTCCGCGGATTTTCCAGTCAGCGTTCGGACATTGATTTGAATATTCCAGACGATTTCCAACTTCATGGTATTGATTTACGACGGATGGGTGGTAAGAGGATGTCAAGCCGTGCAGGCATGCACCGATTTCTCTGGGATATGAGACATGCGGGATCCTGGCATGCCGATAAAAATCGAGCGGGGAGAGGAGGCCCCATGGTTTCACCGGGGATGTATCAGGTCAAACTGACCATGGGTGAATGGAGTCATACGGAAAAGTTTAATGTCTTAATCGATCCCCGCGTGGTGGAGGATGGCGTTACTCGGTCTGATCTTGTTGATCAGGAATCTCTCAATCTGCGCATTCGAGATCTCCTCGGTCGGGCTCGCATGGTGGAGACTCGAATGACGGCAGTCCGGGAGCTTCTCAAGAAAAAGATAGAGAAGAATGACAGGGGCGTAGCGCAGGCCCGTTCCGCTGATGAGCAATTGGCCAAAATACAGTCACGTTTCGTAACAGCAGGGGGGAGGTATCCTCAGCCCATGCTTCTCGATCAGATCAATTATCTCTCTCGTATGCTGGACAGGGCGGATCAGAAACCGGGTCGGGATGCATATGAACGTTGTGCAGAGCTGGAAGGGTTGTTGGCCGAGACCATTGCCGGATTTAACAAGATTTTAAAGACATTTTGAAAAAATACAATTGATTAAACGGGGAATAATACATCGAATCATCAACCTGGTGGATGTGTAATGATGAAAAATAGAAAGCGAATCCTGGAAAATACGATCCAAAGATGTCGTGAACGGGACATTATTATCCCGACATATGAAGAGATGGCCTGTCCGGAAAAAATACCCGATGGGATAAAAGATGAGCTCAAGAATATCGGTCTATGGGATGTTCATCCACGAAATCTCTTTCGGATTACCTGGAAGAATGAGCCTGTGAAAGTGGGAGGTGGTTTTGGTGTTGTCAATTATATGGAGATGCCCAGTGTTTTAACAGGTGTTCAAGCCCGGATTATCATGCTCATCGGCAAGTTTTTTCCCACGGGTTCTCACAAAGTAGGTGCAACCTTCGGTCCCCTGGTGGAAAAACTGGTGACCGGTGAGTTCGATCCCACGTGTCAAAAGGCCCTCTGGCCTTCTACGGGAAATTACTGCCGTGGCGGTGCTTATGATTCGGCCCTCCTGGCCTGTCCTTCTATTGCGGTACTTCCGGAAGGTATGTCCAAGGAAAGATTCGACTGGTTACAGAATATCGGAGCGGAGATTCATGCGACACCGGGTTCAGAGAGCAATGTAAAGGAAGTGTATGATAAGACGAAAGCGCTCAAAGTACAGCGTCCCGATGAAATCGTTGTATTCAACCAGTTTGAGGCGTTTGGAAACAGTGTCTGGCACTATGTCTGTACAGGACCGGCGATGGAGACGGTGTACCTGAAAGAAAGATCCGCTAAAAGTAAAT
Source organism: uncultured bacterium (assembly GCA_964650065.1). GTDB lineage: Bacteria > Zhuqueibacterota > QNDG01 > QNDG01 > DSAB01 > CAZYTI01. The sequence continues at coordinate 2,362 of CAZYTI010000210.1, read as the reverse complement.
TGCTGGGCCTCTGTTTAACCCAGGGTTCGGCCGGCACATTGGGGTGCGGAGAATACCTGAGAGAAAAATATCCAACAGTGAAAATTGCAGCAACGGAGGCCCTTCAGTGCCCCACGCTTATGTACAACGGATACGGTGAGCACCGAATCGAAGGAATCGGTGATAAGCATGTCCCATGGATTCATAATCTGAAGAATATGGACATGGTCATGGATATCGATGATGAGAATTGTATGCGCCTCCTGCGGTTGTTCAATGAGCCCATTGGTCGAGAGCACCTTATGAAAAAGGGGATCCCATCGGATTGTGTGGACAGATTGGACCTCCTGGGTATATCGGGAATTGCCAACCTCTTGAGCTGTATCAAGATGGCCAAATACTATGAAATGAACGAGAATGCCATCATTCTTTCTCTGGCGACCGATTCCATGGAGCTGTATGGTTCACGAATACGAGAGGCTAATCAGAAATACGGAGCCTATACAGAGATACAGGCCGCTTTGGATTTTGAAAAGATTCTCATGGGTCAAGGGACGGATTGGATAAAAGAGCTCACCTACTGGGATAAAAAACGAATGCACAATTTGAAATATTTCACATGGATCGAACAGCAGGACAAGGATGTCGAAGAATTAAATGCCCAGTGGTATGATGATGACTACTGGACGGATCGTTTGCAGGCTTATCGCGGATGGGATGAATTGATACGAGAATTCAACGAAAAGACTGGACTTTTAAAGAAATATGCGTAATATTTTATATTCTATTCCGGGAAGGAGATTCCAATTATGCGAAATAGTATGGCAATAGTTCTCATTTTTATTACGATGTTTACGATGAGCTGTTGCAAGGACAAAAGCACTGCTCCCACAGAACCGGCAGAATATGATTTTATATTCAATTTCTCAGAAAGTACTGCAGGCTGGGTTGCCGGCTTCGCCGATTATCCGATTGGTGAAGAGGATTTTTATGAATTAAGATTCGAACGATCCATTCTTCCACCTCCCTTGGATCAGAACACCTTTTCCCTCATGATTTCCGGAAACAACCATAGTGATGATCTATTCATGTTTTTAAAGAATAAGATCACAGGGATTGTTCCCAATACGTTGTATCGAATCACTTTCCATTTGGAGGTCGCCTCACAGTATCCTGAGAATGCCATGGGTGTTGGGGGCGGTCCCGGTTCCTCGGTATGGTTAAAGGCGGGTGCCACCACGATAGAACCGGCACCGATCGTTAGTGGTACTTATTATCGTATGAACATCGACAATGGAAACCAGGGAGGGGGAGGAGAAGATATGATCGTTTTGAGCTCGATTGGCATCGATGGAGATGATTTCGTATATACACTGATTCAACGGGAGAATGAGGATGAAGCATTCACTGCCCAAAGTGATGAGAATGGGGATCTCTGGCTCATCGTGGGGACAGATTCCGGATTCGAATCAACAACGACAATATATTATAACTCTATAAACGTCTATCTCCAAGCGATGTGATTCGAAATATATTTTTATGGAACCGTATAATAAAAAAAATGAGCGATGATGACAACAATGACCCATGATGAGATAAGTGATGTTTTTAGCTCGTATGATCTGGAGCGATTAAATGTGTACAAAAATAGAAGAGGCAATATAAATTGCATCGAAATAGGCGTTTTTGGAGGTACAGTCTGTACGAAATTCCCTGAGGTGGGTTATTTTAATTATATTCAAAACTTTACGGAAAGTTCGATTCGAAATATCGATGCAATCAAGGATTTCTACAAAAAGGATCATTTGAAGTTCACGGTTCCAATTCACCATGGGAAAAATTGGAGTATTTTGAATAAATGGGCTGAGCGTAATGGTGGTACTTTAGTGAGCACACGTGGAATACTTCTTTCCAATCTCTCTCAATTGGTCGATGTAAAATCCGATGAATTGGATTACCATCCAGAAATGGTAAATAATTCCAATATTGAAGAATTTGTAAAAGTATATGTTTTAGGTTTCGAGGCGAATATAAGCAATTTTAAGAATATCTGCGCCAACATGTGCTTATTGCTAACAATACCGGATGTGCGCCTTTATATTATTAAATTAGAATCTGAGGCGATTGGTGTGGGTGTCATTTACCAAAAAAATAATGTTACCTATTTAGCAGGAGGTGCTACCAAAAAAGAATATAGAAAAAAGGGTGCGCATATGTATTCGATTCGTTACAGGATCATTGAAGCGATAAAGAGACGATCAGCATTCATTGTTTCATGGGCTCCCATTAACCATGACAGTTATAACAACATGCGAAGAGCAGGATTAGAACACGTTTATACAGATCATATTTATCTAATGAATTCAACATGATAGTTTTTATT
>CAZYTI010000209.1:0-6956 GCA_964650065.1 uncultured bacterium | reverse complement strand
GGTTTGAGAGTTGACTTCGACGGGCAGATGGAGGTTCGTCTCACCGACCATGTCAATTAAAATACCATACTTGGGATGGTAATCGAATCGTTTGTTCCTGGCAAAATACCGAGATCCCAGGCACCATGACTCGTCATTTCCATATTCGCCCGAATCTTCTCCATCGAAAAAAACGATGTCGACACCCCGGGGAGGCGGGTGCAGTCGGAGGAGACGGGCGACCTCTAAGAGTACAGCCACACCCGAAGCACCATCATTGGCGCCCAGGAGTGGTTTATCGTGATTTTTCGGATCGGGATCACGGTCTGCCCAGGGTCGTGTGTCCCAGTGGGCACACAGCAGGATACGCTCACCCTGTGTCCCAAATGAAGAGATGACATTGGTCAGGGTGTGGGTCTTCCGGGTACGAATATCGGTGTGCATAAAAGGTTGCTCAACCACCGCATCCGCCGATTTTCGGAGTTCCTGCACCAGGAAATTGAGACACTGCCGGTGTCCCTGAGATCCGGGATTTCTAGGACCGTAACTGCATTGTGCTTTCAGGTATTCAAAGGCCAGGGTTTCATTAAAAACAGGGACCTGACTTTGGGAACATGAGACAAATAAAAAGAGCCAGGTTAAATGGATCCAAAACGTTTTCCTGATCAATTTGATCATAAAATCATACCTATGTTATCCATTGAAGGATATTATTAATATAGAGAAAATAATATATATTGTCAATAAAAGTATAATTTAAATCTACGGATATTAACATTTCTTGAATTTTACTTGAATTTGTCTTTCCAATTCCGTAATTTCAGTTCTGAAACGTTTATTCAGAGTACTATGTTCCCGGTGCCATTTTGGGCATTGGTTGTGTCAAAAGTTTTATGAAAAAAGAGAGAAATCAAACCACAGAGTACACAGAGAAAAACTCTGTGTACTCTGTGGTTCTGTGGTTTATTTTTGACAACAGAGTGGCATTATCCAGGAGGAAAATATGAACAAGAGAGTCAGGAAATTACATTTTTCCCAGGTTCTCCCGATCTTAATACTTTTCTTTATTACACCCCAGAGTCTAAAAGAGGCATGGGCGCAGGTCGAATCTTCAAAAGGTTCGTTTGCTTATCTGGTCACTTATGACCAAACCGATTGGCAGTTTGCTCCCGATCCTCCTTTTCATATCAGTTCTTTCTCCGGCAACATCGATAAGGGATTGGTCGTCTTCGGTGGTTTTGGCAACAAACAAGTTGCGTTTACGAAAGATCTGGCAAACGGGCGATGGGAAATTGTCGTCGATGCACCATTCCCCGTTCATCAGAGTGCGGGAAGCAATATCTTTGGGCCCATTATTTGTGGAGGAGATGACAATCGACAGGTTTCCTATATGCGTAATTATCGGGATAATGTTTGGAAAACCGTGGCTATAACGCCTTTTGTCGTGAGCGATATTTCGGGCACCAATGAATACGGGCCCATTATTGTGGGCGGACCCAATAGAAGAAAATTGGCCTTCTTGCGATCATTTTCAGAAAACAAATGGATAACCATTGCCGATGCACCATTTCCAGTGACCGCCCTTACCGGCGACAATGCCGGTGGTGTCATCATCGCCGGAGGTGATAACAACCGACAGATGGCCTACATGACAAAGTATTCGACCAACAAATGGAATATGATTGCCAATGCACCATTCTCCATCATCGATATTGCCGGAAATAACACGACAGGTCCGGTGGTCGTCGGAGGTGAAGATAACAAGCAGGTCGCTTATATGTCGAAATACTCTGAAAACAGGTGGCGCATCGTTGAAAATGCACCCATCCGCGGTTCGGAAATTTCCGGTTCAAATGATGGCGGAATCATCGTGTGCAAAATCGATCAAAAAAGCCGATTCATCGTCGATGCCTCGGGTGGGTCCGGAGGCAAGACAAGGGAAAATAAAATCAAAACAGCCGTGGTGGAATTCCAGGAGCGGGGTGACCTGGGCATGCGGGATGCAGGTACGATCATCGCCGAATGGCTCACCACCGCCCTGAATAAAACCGGCGGATTCGAAGTGTACGAGAGACTCTCCCTGTCCTCGTTGATGGAAGAACACAAACTGAGCGGCAGCGGACTCATGGATGAACAGACGGCTGCAGAAATCGGCCGCATCCGTGGTGTAGAGGCCATCGTGACCGGGAGTGTGAGCAAATTAGGAGATGTCTATTCCGTCACGGCCAAGGTCATCGATGTCACCACGGCAAAAATCATCACATCTTCCGATATCAAAGTCAACGATGTGAACGCCATCGTTGCAGAAATCGACAAGCTGGCCTGGGAACTGGCGAAAGAATAACAACATTGAAAGGGAGAAATACCTCCTTAAGGTATTTCCGGATATCGGAGGGAGAAGTATTGTCTAAATGATTTAAATCCCAAATCACAAAAAACAAATAACAAATAATATCAAAGTACCAAATAACAATTTCCAAATAAAACAGTCATGATACATAGGGAAGGGATAGATTTTGATTTGTTAAAAATGAGGTTTTGCTTGGAATTTGATTATTGTTATTTATTTGTTATTTGAATTTTGCCTGCCCGCCATTTGGATTGATCTGTCAATTTTTGTAAAAACCTGGCAGGCGGGTATTTTGTAATTTAAAAATAAATAGTCATTTCCTCTCTCCAGTATTCAGCAAAAGACATGGGTGAGTTCATACCCAATAACAACAGTCTTGAGGGAGGTTTTTTTAATTCATAATTCATAATTCATAATTAATAATTTATAATTAATAATTTATAATTGCATTTAAAATGACCTACCAGCAAGCAGTCGACTACCTCTTCTCCCGCCGTGCCAAAGGCATGAAACTCGGCCTCGACAATATTCGGAATCTTGTCCAGCGTTTGGGACATCCCGAACGCACTTTTCCATCTATCCATGTGGCCGGTACCAACGGCAAAGGATCGACCGTGGCCATTCTGGAGTCCATCCTTCGAGAAGCCGGATACAGAACGGGCCGGTATATATCCCCCCATCTCATGGATATGCGCGAACGTATGCAGATCCGGGGAAAATCCATTTCTCAGGATAAAGTCGTCCAATACCTCCAATACATGAAGCCCCATATCGAAGCCACCGGCGCCTCTTTTTTCGAAATTCTTACGGCCATGGGCTTTCTGTACTTTTCGGAGAACAAGATCGATATCGCCGTTTTGGAAACGGGCCTGGGCGGTCGGCTGGATGCCACCAATGTGGTCACACCCCTGATCACCATGATCACCGAAATCGGACTGGAACACACGCGAATCCTGGGAAAACACCTGAACGCCATTGCCCGGGAAAAAGCGGGTATATTCAAACCTGGCATCCCCTGTATATCCGGCGCAAACCACTGGAGAGCGAGAAGGCGGCTCCTCGAACTGGCCGAGGATATGAATGTCCCCATCACATTCTCAAAAGATAATATTCGTATATCCCACATGGAACTTACAGAACGGTTCTCCCGATTCCACTGTGATACGGGCAGGACATCTTATAAAGATCTTCAACTCAACCTCCTGGGAAAACACCAGGTCAACAACGCCGCCCTGGCCCTGATGGCCGTGGACGAACTCCAAAAACAGGGCTGGAAAATTCCCGAAGATGCCGTCCGCCAAGGCCTGAAAAAAGTCCCATGGCATGCCCGGCTGGAGCTGCTCCAGGAAAATCCCAAAATCCTCCTGGACTCGGCCCACAATCCCATGGGTATCCGCACCCTGGTCCAGGCGTTAAACAAGATCTTCACCTACGACCGCCTCATCCTGGTCTTCGGTGTCCTGAAGGACAAGGACTACAAGGAAATGTTCAACAGGATCGGCCCCCTGGCCGAAGTCATCATTCTCACCAAACCCCTGAGTGACCGGGCCCTAAAACCGGGTATCCTGCGAGACGCACCAATCGTTCAGGGGAAACAAGTCGAAGTCATCCCCAACATTCAGGATGCCTGGCAACGGGCATTAGAGCTTGCTCATAAGAAAGACATGGTATGCGGAGCGGGATCTATTTATTTTGTGGGTGAGGTGTTGCGGGAGTGGCAGGAAGCTGGGAAAGGTGAGAGTGATTTGACATGTTGAGGCTTGTCATTCGTCTAATATTGGTCAGCCAGTTGTAGATTTGATTCAATATTTTGGTTTATCAAACCAAAGTTATCTCTTTCCTAAAAGGGATTAATAATCTCAATCGCTTCAATTTTTTGATCAGCATTCAAATCTTCCGTGAGAATTGAAATACATTTTGCCCTTTTGGCTGCAGCAACGATCAGGGAATCCCAATATGAAATTTTATACTTCTGAGAGATTTTAATTGCGTAAATGTTTGTATCCAAAAACTGCTTATCTTTCATGTAACTCATTTCTTGTCCAATCTTTTTTTCCAACCTGAGTGTCAGAGGAATTGACCAGATCTTTGCGACAGGCCACCGCACCATAATAGGCGATAATGATAAAACAAACCAGCGGCACCAGGTATGCAATATTAATACTTTGTGTCGCATCCGACACCATGCCCTGAATCTGAGTGATTACAGCGCCACCCAGAATAGCCATGATCAGACCGGATCCACCGATCTTGGTATCCTCCCCCAAACCGCGAACTGCCAATCCGAAAATGGTCGGGAACATTAGCGACATGCATCCGGAGATTCCTACCAGTGCGTAGACGCCGATTCGGCCACCAATGAAGATGACGATGAGTGTCAATCCAACCGCAAGGGTTGAAAGTATGGCCAGCAGATTACCAGGTGTTATAAACCGCATCAGCCAGGTACAGACAAATCGGGAAATGGTAAACAACACCAATGCGGCAATGTAGTAAGTGGATGCGCCGGCTTCTAAGAGATTCAACTCCTGCATTACATATCGAATCGTAAAAGACCACACACCGATCTGTGCGCCGACATAGAAAAATTGAGCGACGACACCCCAGACGTAATGCCGGTTTCTCATAAGCCGCTTGAATGTCGGGCCCAGATTCAACGGGCCTCCGGCTTCCGACGCTCTGGGCATGGATTTATTCACCGCGATAAGTATCCACGTAATCACGAGGATTATGCCCACGGTCACATACGTCATGGTTACCGCATTGAGTTCTCCAGCCTGAATAGATTGAAGCTGTTCAGGACTCATGGCGGCCCTTTCATCCGCGCTGGCCGAATTTAGATGGGAAAGGATAAATGCCTTGCTTAAGATGACACCCATAATCGATCCCATGGGATTGAAGGATTGTGCGAAATTGAGTCTCCGTGTGCCCGTCTCTTCCGGCCCCATGGCGATGATGTAGGGATTGGCCGCTGTCTCCAGGATCGACAGGCCACCGGATAAAATCCACAGGGCTGCCAGGAAATAAGTATAACTGGCCGTTAACTTTGCAGGGAAAAACAACAGTGCACCCAGGCAGTACAGACCCAAACCCAAAAGAACGCCGGATTTGTAGTTATACTTCTTGATGAAAATGGCTGCAGGTAGCGCCAGCAGCCCGTACCCGGCACCGTAAAACACCACCTGGATCAGCGCTGTCTGGGAGTCAGACATGCTCATGATCCGCTTGAAGGCGGCAAGGAGTGTGTCGGTCATGTTGTTGGCCAGGCCCCACCAAGCGAAAAGACTTGTCAGGAGAATAAACGGCCACAGGATGTGCCGCGGAACCAGTCGCGACGTTGACACTTCCGAATGCTTACTTACCGAACCCTCAATTGTCATCCTGCATGTCCTTTCAATTAATAGCGTACTTTTACTTTGATAGCGCCTTCAATCTCCTCTTCCGATCCCACGACGATATAGCCCCCACCGCTGCCCGAACTGATGGCTCCAGGATAATTCGGATAGATTTCATCCTGCATCTTTTGCATGACCCAGTCAGGCACGGTATAAGGCAGCATCTGACTCCAGGCCATAAACGTTTCTGTCATGCCCTTTCCGAACCGTTCTACATCTTTATGGATAATGCCCTGCCAGCACAATTCCGCACCTTCGCTCAATCGGATGACATGTGCTTTACCGAGGTCCTTGGACTCTAACGGATTATATCCTTCAGGACGTGGTTCCAGGGGTATCAGATGCATCACCCGGGAGAGCCAGTCACAGATATCGGGATCGACAACGGAATCGATCTTGCTCGGCCAGTACCCGCCATCATAATTCAATCGGTTGATGCCCGGCGCCAGAAGACCGATCTGATCTTGAGATCCGGACACGTACTCCACATTGGGTGGATTCTCGGCGCCAAAAAGCAGCTTGGCATTCCGGATTGGATCGCCGTCGGGATAACGATCGCCCCAGATCTCGATGGCGATTCTACGCGAGCTCGTGGCCATGCCCGAACGGTCGTTAAAATCGATCGTGGGCCGGATCTGCGCAACGATCACAGGACCCGGATAGATTTTTGACACCCAGGGCTGATCGAGCCAGCCGCCGGCTATGCAAACGCGAAAGGGAAACCGCAGATCCCGCTTGGTATCCGAACTGGACCGGGCCGGCAGTTCCTCGTCCGGAATACGCTCCAGAACGACGTATTCGACACCGTTTTCCTTGCATAATGATTCCTTTTCCCGAGTATGCCCGTCCGAATTCACCACAAAGAAATCGGGTCGAATGCGTTTCAAGTCAGGTTCAAAATCCAGCATGCCGGAACCGGAGCAGAGAAAAGCCTCCTCCACATATTTTATTGCATTGACCATGTAGGCCCGTTCTTCCTGTGAGAAGTAGGGCGCCTTCCCCTTCAGAAGCAGCAAATTCTCATCCCTGCCAAGGCCCACGTAAAGTTTTCCGTACGAGGAAACGGTTTTGAAAAATGTCACATGCCCGGCATGAAGCAGGTCAAAACACCCACTCACCAAAACTTTCTTATCCATAATATGCATATTCCTCATCTGCCGATCTAAGTGGTGAAGATTTTCGAGCCTTTGCCTTCCTTCGTACGAATCATCTGTTCTTTGATCCAGTCGTAG
>CAZYTI010000208.1:0-6976 GCA_964650065.1 uncultured bacterium | reverse complement strand
TCTCACTGTCATCAACCGAAATTACCCCATAAAGCTTGCCCGAACTGTGGATATTATGGGGGACGATTGGTTGTTGTACCCAAGGAACGTTAGGGAGCCTATTGCATGATTCGTATTGCAGTAGATGCAATGGGAGGCGATAAGGCACCTGAAGCCATCGTTGCCGGATCGATAGAAGCATCTCGGAAGTCGGAAGGCAGGTACGAGGTTGTCCTTGTCGGTGATACTGTTGCCGTGGAGAAGGAATTGACGCATCACCATTTTATTAAAGACCTTCCCATCTCCATCGCTCATGCATCCCAGAAAGTGGAAATGGATGAAGCACCTGCGACAGCCCTTCGGAGAAAACCGGATTCCTCAATTGCAGTGGCCCTGCGATTACACAAGGAGGAAAAGGTCGATGCGGTCGTGAGTGCGGGGAATACGGGTGCTGCAATGGCATCGGCACTTCTACTCCTTCGACCCATTGAAGGGGTTCAGCGACCCGCGATAGGTTCAATCATGCCCCATGAGGCAGGTGTCTGTCTCTTGTTAGACGTGGGCTCGAGTGTGGATTGCAAACCGAGGCATCTGCTCCAATTTGGCATGATGGGCTCCGTTTTCATGAAACATATCATTGGTATCGATACTCCCCGGGTCGGACTCCTCAACATCGGCGAGGAATCCACAAAAGGAAATAATGTTGTTAAAAAAACCTATAAACTCCTGGATAAAAGTTCTCTTAATTTTACAGGTAATATTGAAGGCCGGGATATATTACGGGGACGCGCGGATGTGGTCGTCTGCGATGGTTTTGATGGGAATATACTCATAAAATTCGGTGAGAGCCTGGCCCGGATGATTTCAATGACCATGAAACGAACCATCAGAGGAAACTTACCTGGGACCATTGGACTCTATCTCATCCGTCCCAGCTTGAGGAAATTATTTAAATTATTCGATTATCAGGAATATGGCGGTGCACCCTTACTTGGAGTAAAAGGAAATTGTATCATATCACACGGCAGCTCCAGCGCTCGGGCGATTCGTAACGCTATCGAGGAAGCATGGAAAATGGTCAAGAGTAAAGTTGCTCAACAAATTGAGGAGCAGATTAAGGAGATGAAGGGAGCAAAACGTGAAAAGTAGTCCGTCATCGATGATTTTAGGAACAGGAAGGGCGGTTCCAGATAAAGTAGTTACGAATTTTGATCTAGAGAAAGTGGTGGACACCTCTGATGAATGGATCCGCGAGCGGTCCGGCATCGAACGGCGGCATATCCTGGAGGAAGGAAAGACGAATTCTGATCTGGCAACACTTGCCGGGGAGCGGGCACTTGAAGAGGCCGGGATTGGAGCCAAAGAATTAGATTTTATCATAGTGGGTACGGTCACTCCGGATTTCGTGTTTCCTTCGACCGCTTGTCAGGTACAAGCCAAACTGGGTGCGGTGAAGGCGGCTGCATTCGACCTTTGTGCAGCGTGCTCCGGATTCTTGTACGGTTTAACCATTGCCAACAGCTTAGTGCGGTCCGGCCAAGGAGAGAAGATACTCGTGTTTGGTTCAGAGGTGCTTACGAGAATCACAGATTGGGAAGATCGTTCGACGTGTGTGTTATTTGGGGATGGTGCCGGCGCGGTTGTGTTGGGACCCTCCGATGGCAAGAGGGGTATACTGTCTTCTTACGTCAAGAGTGATGGGCGATTGGGGGATCTCCTGCATATGCCCGGTGGGGGAGTGACGAATCCCGCGAGTCATGAAACCGTCGATAATCGTATGCACGTTATTAAAATGAAAGGTCGTGAAGTCTTCAAACATGCCGTGCGGACAATGGCCGATGCGGCTGTCAACGGTTTAGCAGAGGCAGGTTATACACACGATGACATCGATCTCCTCATCACCCATCAGGCCAATATCCGCATCATTAATTCCATATCAAAACGATTGAAATTACCAAAAGAAAAAGTGTTTGTTAATATTCAAGAGTTTGGAAATACTTCAGCAGCTTCTATTCCCATAGCCCTGGATCAAGTCAGGAAAGAGGGTCGGTTAAGCGATGGGGATCTTTGTCTGATGGTGGCTTTTGGTGGCGGTTTCACCTGGGGATCCAGTCTCGTTCAATTTTAAATAAGGATTTGATTTCGTGAGTAAGATAGGATTTTTATTTCCGGGTCAGGGTTCCCAAGTCGTTGGTATGGGGAAAGATTTCAATGACCTCTTTTCTACTGCACAACAAATTTATGACCTTGCTGAAAAGATTTTAGGTTTTGAACTATCAGATGTTTCTTTCCATGGTCCAGAGGAGAAACTCAAACAGACACAATATACTCAACCTGCTCTCTATGTGCACAGTTATATTATCGCTCAACTCTTAGCAGAACGGGGAGTCAAAGCCCAAGCTGCTGCTGGTCACAGCCTGGGAGAATTTTCTGCGTTGGCCTATAGCCATGCCTTTTCTTTTGAGGATGGCTTGGAATTGGTGAAAGTACGGTCCCAATTGATGCAGGATGCGGGTGAAAAAAGTCCGGGAAGCATGGCGGCAATCGTGGGTCTGGATGCGCAAACTGTGATGGAGATTTGTATGGATGCACAAGATGCTGGCATTGTACAACCGGCCAATTATAACTCACCGCAGCAGATTGTCATCTCAGGGTCGAGAGAGGGTGTAGCAGAAGCCATGTCACTGGCCAGGGAAAAAGGGGCGCGTCGTGTCGTTGACTTACCGGTGAGCGGAGCTTTTCATTCGCCCTTGATGTCCAGTGCAGTGACCGCTTTTGGCGAGAAATTGCATGCTACAAGTATCAAAAAAGCGAATCTTCCTGTTTACGCCAATGTGACGGCCATTCCGGTCAACAGCGTTGAAGAGATGCGAAACCTACTCCATCATCAGCTTACACATCCTGTGAGATGGGTGGAGACGATACAAAATATGGTACGGGACGGGGTCACAACTTTTATTGAGGTCGGTGCCGGCAAGGTCCTTTCCGGCTTAGTCAAACGTATCAGCCGTGATGTAACGATACAGCAATGTGGTACCGTCGAGGAGTTGGATGCTTATGATGGGTAACGAGGAGATGCTTCATGGGTGAACTCCAGGATAAGGTTTCTCTTGTTACGGGAGGGGCCCGGGGGATTGGAAAAGCGATTGCTATGGAGTTGGTGCGCCAGGGCAGTCACATTATTATATCAGATATTGATATTTCGGGGACGGACGAGTTGATCGGAGAGGCAGAAGCAATGGGTGTCCGGGCACTGGCTGTTCAGGTCGATGTCACAAAGGCTGATGAAGTTGGGATGTTGATGGATAATGTGATAAATAAGTTTGAACATATTGATATTCTGGTAAACAACGCCGGAATAACACGTGATAATTTACTCATGCGTATGAGTGAAGCAGATTGGGATCTGGTCCTCGAGGTGAATTTGAAAGGAGCATTTCTCTGCACACAAAAAGTGATTCGTAGCATGATGAAACAGCGGTCAGGAAAGATTATCAATATTAGTTCGGTCATAGGTATAATGGGGAATGCAGGCCAGTCCAACTATGCGGCATCCAAAGCAGGATTAATAGGATTTACCAAAAGTATTGCGAAAGAAGTCGCATCCAGAAATATACAAGTGAACGGTATAGCTCCTGGTTACATTGAGACCGACATGACTGCGAATTTTACCGAAGAGACAAGAGCGTCTTATATTGCCAGTATACCGGCAAATCGCTCAGGAGCACCGAGTGATGTGGCGAAAGTTGTTGGCTTCTTGGCATCACCATCCGCAGATTATATTACGGGTCAGATATTGAATGTTGATGGCGGATTACTCATGGATTAATGTGCCTGAGGCCCTCCAGAGGAGGGTAAACACACAAGTCGTCGTTGAGGCAAATATTCTGCTGGAGGAACTTGACTTAAAATTCTAGTTGTTATCGTGCCAAAAGGTTTAATAGATCAAAGCGTTACACACCAGCATAAAAAGGAGGTGAGAGAATGGTTGACCAAGAAAAATTCAAGGAGATTATCGTCGACCGGTTGGGCGTCGATCCAAAAGAGGTGACAGTGGAAGCTTCCTTTATCGATGATCTGGGAGCCGATTCCTTGGATACTGTGGAATTGGTAATGGCTTTCGAAGAGGAATTTGATCTTGAAATTCCTGATGAAGATGCCGAGAAACTGACCACGGTAAAAAGTGCTATGGAGTATTTGGAACAAAGGTTATCTGAAAAGTAGACCGAAATTCCAGAAGTCCCGCCCCGGTGAAACCGGGACGGGACTTCTAAATGAACAGGAGGCAATTTTATGCGAAACCGTCGGGTTGCCGTCACAGGGGTGGGTGCGATAACACCCATCGGAAACGACGCACCCTCTTTTTGGGATGCACTTATCCACGGCAAGAGCGGCATTTCACATATTACGAAATTCGATACCGAACAGTTTGAAGTTAAGATCGCGGCTGAGGTCAAGGGATTTGAGGTGAGTCAATTTATCGATTTCAAGGAAGCCAGACGCATGGATCCCTTTACCCATTACGGTTTGATCGCAGCCGATGAAGCGATTAAAGACGCAGGTTTGAATTTTGATAAAGAGGATCCCAGTAAGACAGGCGTTATTATCAGTTCGGGCATCGGTGGAATGAACATATATCAAAATGAGCAACGCAAGTTGTTTGAAAAGGGACCCAGGAGAGTCAGTCCGTTTTTTATTCCCATGATGATTCCCGATATAACGGCGGGTCATCTTTCCATCAAGTATGGATTGATGGGACCGAATTATTGTACTGTTTCTGCATGTGCTTCAGGGTCTCAGGGTATTGGAGCCGCTTTCATGCATATCGAAAGAGGAGATGCGGATATCATGATCACCGGGGGCACTGAGAGTGTTATTACCGAATTGGCTATCGCCGGATTCAGCAACATGCGGGCCCTATCGACGAGGAATGATGAACCGTCCCGTGCCAGTCGTCCCTTTGATTTAGAACGGGATGGATTTGTTGTTGGAGAGGGAGCAGGTATCATTGTATTAGAGGAATTAGAGCATGCGAAAAAAAGGGGAGCCAAAATCTACGCTGAAATGATTGGTTTTGGATTTACGGGTGATGCTCACCATATTACTGCACCCCATCCGGAAGGTAAGGGGGCCGTCAATGCCATGATTATGGCCCTCAATAACGGAGAAGTTGACCACGGAGAAGTTGACTATATCAATGCCCACGGTACATCGACACCGTTTAATGATAAAACAGAGACCCTTGCTATCAAAGGTGTCTTTGGCGGACATGCCAATAATATTCCGATTAGTTCCAATAAATCGATGATAGGTCATCTCTTGGGTGCTTCGGGTGCCGTCGAGTTTGTGAGTTCAGTTTTTACTGCTCAAGAGGGTATTCTTCCTCCAACAATCAATTATGAGGTTCCCGACCCGGATTGTGATCTCAATTATGTACCCAACACGGCGATAGAAAAGAAAGTCAAAGTGATCCTCTCCAATTCTTTTGGTTTTGGCGGACACAATGTCTGCCTGTCTTTGAAACGGTTTGAAGGAAATTAAGGTATCGAATCCTTCATGGCAAATCAATTTTGCTTTAGAGGATTGTTCTCTCGCTTATTCCACAAACATAGAGAGCAAAGACGCGGGGAATCCATCCCACTGGATTCCCTTTATCGCACCCTTTCCTATCGATTTCGGAACGAAGCACTCCTTAGACAGGCCCTAACACACCGTTCATTTCTAACAGATGAAAAGGGCCGGTGGACGTCCAATGAGCGGCTTGAATTTCTTGGAGATGCAGTTTTAGGATTGGTCGTTACCGATGAACTCTTTCATCATTTTCCAAAGAGTAGCGAGGGTGTGCTAACGAAAGCAAAATCCTATGTCGTAAGTCGGGAGACTTTGGCAAAACAGGCCAAAAATATTGACCTGGGGAAATATATGTTGTTGGGTGAGGGAGAAGAGAAATCTGGAGGGAGAGCCAGGAAATCGATTCTATCGGATGCTTATGAGGCGCTTTTGGGTGCCTTATTTATGGATGGCGGATTGGAAGAGGTCCGACGATTTATTCGCCGGTATCTATTAATGGATATGGATCGATTTATAAGGCACAAGTTTCATCATAATTATAAGAGCTGGTTATTGGAACATGTACAGGCTGAGGGCATTTCGAGCCCTGAATACCGTGTTCTCAAGGAGACGGGTCCGGACCATCGAAAAGAATTCACTGTTGAGGTCCTTGTGGATGGCAAGGTATTGGGAAAAGGAAGTGGATACACCAAAAAGAAAGCAGAGCAAGAAGCAGCCCTGATGGCTGTTCAGCAATTAGGATTACGGGAGGAAAAAAGGGATGAATTATTTTCTTAGTGAAGAAGAGATCAGGATAAGGGATCTCGCCAGGGAAGTAGCTCGTGAGCATATACTGCCCATAGCAGCAAAATACGATGAATCTGAAGAATTTCCCTGGGAAATCATGAAGATTTTAGCTGATAAAGATTTATTCCGAATTTATATTGACAAAGAATACGGTGGCCTGGGGATGGGAATCATGGGGCTTGTGTTGGTCACGGAGGAGCTCTCCAGAGCATGTGGTGGTATTGCCCTGGGATTGGCCGGAACTGCATTAGGTGTTATGCCTTTGATTTATGCGGGGAATGAGGAGCAAAAGAAAAAATATTTACCGGATTTGGCCGCTGGTAAGATCCTTGGTGCTTTCGGCCTCACAGAACCAGAGGCAGGATCCGATGCCGGTAACATCAAATCTACGGCCGTAAGAGATGGAGATGATTACGTTCTCAATGGTACGAAAATATTCATCACCAACGGCGGTCAAGCCAAATTTTACACCATTATCGCTTCCACCGATCCCAAACGAGGTAGTCGTGGTGCTTCGGCATTCATCGTCGAAGATGGTACGCCTGGCTTTTCATATGGTAAAAAATATGAGAAATTGGGAATACGGGGGTCTGTCACCTGTGAACTGGTCTTCGAAGATTGTCGCGTGCCCAAGGAAAAT
>CAZYTI010000207.1:0-6979 GCA_964650065.1 uncultured bacterium | reverse complement strand
AGAGGCCGTTAAGTATTTTGCCGCCCGATCGCGTGATTATATCGAAAATAGAAAAATTGAAGATATCGCTAAGCAGATCATTCGCAGCCACACATTCATCAGGAAATTCGAAGCTTCAGGAACGACCATTCAGCTTGACATTTCGAATTTTACAACAAATACGGAAGGGACCTTCACCGGTGTAACTGTTGCAGGACCTGCCCGTATGCTCCATCTTGAAGATTGTTTGAAGACAATCGAGCTCACGACTCCGCATTTCCTTTTAAAACACAACCGGGAATTCACCACCGGACATGGGATATCTCTTTTTCGAATTGAATTTGTTGAATCATCGGGTCATCCCCTGAGTGATCTGGAACAAAAACGCCTGAAAAAGGCCTTTAAAACAATGGTTTTGAATAAACGCAGAGATCGAGCCCAATGGATAGAATCCATCGGGGGATTCGAACAGTATGCGAGAGCGGTAATTCCTCTTCTCGTCAGAGAAGCTCAAAACTCCGGGAAGGCCCAAGTTTATCATAGTGTGGGCCATACTACCGAGCTTTTCATCGATTTTAAAGTGATTGTCGTGGTTCCAAAATCTCACGAAACCAGAAAAAAAATCGTGACCGATACCGTCAACCAACTCGAGTCCGTGCGAGGTTTCCATATACATGCTGTGCGACCTCCCAAAGCCTTTGGGGAAACAACGGTTTTTATCATCG
This sequence comes from uncultured bacterium, assembly GCA_964650065.1. GTDB lineage: Bacteria > Zhuqueibacterota > QNDG01 > QNDG01 > DSAB01 > CAZYTI01. Next base: position 6,275 of record CAZYTI010000207.1, on the reverse strand, counting down.
ACCTCCGTGTGAGTTTGACCGAGATTGAAAATACCGATGTCATTTATCGTAAGATAAAAAAGACCATTTTCTCGGCATTGGGCGAATTCAGGGATTTCGATGAGGGTATGCGAACCATCGATACGTCCAAACTTAAAGCGGTGAGACGAAGATTAGATGGAATTGATAAAAATTTGATACGGGAATTATACTACAGTATTGAAGACTTTTTCCGTATCAGTGCCACTGTTGATGAAATTATCAATCATGTTCAAATCACTTTAGATATGCTAAATAAAATCGACACAAGTGACGAGACATTACAGATACTATACCGTGAGACCGGTACGATATCTAAGGACGGAACGCTGCTGCCCAATGCCACACTTCTGTGCCTGTCATATCCCCATGAACTGCTGTTACTGAATAATATACTGGAGGTCCTGGATCCTTTCGAAGTCAGTCTCAGTCGTCTTGAAAGGACAGGTAGAGATATTCTGATATGCAGAGTAACAAAGGAGGAAAAAGCGCTATCAGAGAACGAAAAAGATCAGATTATTGAAAACATCAGGCGTTTAAATCACTAAGATTAAACGAATTGAACAATCCAAATCAACAAACCTATGGAAAATAATACAGCCCCTTCCATTCGGTTTAACCGCTTTCCGGTCATTAATAAAAAGACAGCCAATACAATCAGTATCAACATCATGAGCAGACTGCTTCGCGCATCCGTAGAAATTCGCATCTGACGCAGTAAACCGGCCAATCCCAGGACTCCCAATATATTATAGATACAACTCCCAATTAGATTCCCGGCAGAAATACCATGATGCCCTTTCAGGGCGGCCACCAGGGAGGTCGCGAATTCCGGCGCAGACGTACCGGCTGCTATGACGGTGGCCCCAATGACCCACTCCGATAGTCCAATGACCCTGGCAATGCCCACACCTCCCATGCGGAGCAATTGACCGCCAAGAACGATGAGGCCGATGCTTCCCATAAAAGTGAGACCATCCCTCATCTTAGTATCTTTTTGCAATTTAGTAACATCCACTTCTCTTTTTTCAAAGAAAAGTAAGACATTGTAAGAGATGAGGCCGGCAATCAGGATCAATCCTTCGATTCGAGAGAGTTGTAAATTCCACAAAAAAATGAGAAGAACGGCGGCTGTGGCAATAAGAATCATGCCGTCTCGCCATATGAGTTTAGAAGTCGACTTTATCACCTCTATCATAGCGACGCCGCCGAGAATGAATCCCAAGTTGAAAATATTGGAACCGATCACATTGGAGATGGAGATATCGGCCTGGCCTTTTATGGCCGCTCCAATGGTAACTGCAAATTCCGGTGCAGAGGTCCCAAAAGCCACGATGGTAATCCCAATGACCAGTTGAGAGACACCCAAACGGCCCGCTATCCGAACAGAACTTTCAACCAGCCAATCCGATCCCTTCCAAAGCAGAATTAAAGATATGATTAAGTATAATATATAGAGGAGGACCATCTTTGGTTCACTTTTGCTGTGATAATCCGTGGTATTTCTCCATCATGCTAAATCCCGGCTGCCCGGTTTCACTGCAACGCTCCCCGAGGCACACAGGGGACAATTGTCCGGAGAGTAATTGACCACCTCCATTTGAAAGATCGAAAAATACGGGACGCCAAATTGTGCTTTTCCCCCACTTCTATCGACCACTGCAGATACAGCTAAAATTTCGCATCCTTTATTACTGATGACATCCATGACCTCTTTCACCGAGCCACCCGTTGTGGTGACGTCCTCCACCACCAGTACTTTCTCCCCTTGTTGAACCTGGAAACCCCTGCGCAGGGTCATCTTTCCATCCTTCCTTTCGAGGAAAATCGAGCGGACTTTTAAAAGTCTTGCAACCTCCTGGCCCACCACAATACCTCCAATTGCAGGAGAGACCACAAGGTCGACTTTTTCATCCTGAAAATGTTCGGCAATCACCGTACATAACGCTTCTGCATGCTGGGGATATTGAAATACCTTGGCGCACTGAAAGTACTTTCCGCTGTGCAGGCCTGAGGTCAATATAAAATGTCCCTCCAAGAGGGCACCCGTGTTTTTAAAAATTTTCAACACTTCATCCGATTGTAAAGTCATACAGTGTTTCTCCTTGATTAAGCTTAATAATATTTGTCTATTCTAAAGAGACTTTTAATCTAAACTTTGTGGCTATTTTTTTTAAAATTGAGGCAATAATTATTATCCTTTGCTTTGCCTGACACGATTGATGGCATCCCTAAGATTTTTCGCTTCCTCTCTGGCTCTATCGGCGAAATCTTCATCCGAGGAAGCATAGATGATACCCCTGCTGGAATTGATGACAGCCATCTCCCCATGTTCATCGGTCCCAGCCAACACGGAAGCTTCCAAATCACCTCCCTGAGCCCCAATTCCAGGAATCAGGAACGGCAGATCCGGGGCGATACCACGTATGTCCCGCAGTTCATCCGGATGGGTGGCACCGACAACAAGGCCACAATTATCCTCTTTATTCCACTCGACGGTTGTTTCGGCGATCCGCTGGTAGAGGGTCTTTCCATCGGTAATATTATACTGGAAATCCTTGGAACTGGGATTGGACGTTAAACAGAGAACAAAAACGCCCTTGTCTTTATCCTGTATAAAAGGACCGACGGAATCCAGACCGAGATAAGGATTCACAGTGACCATATCGAATCCCAACCGGTATAGCGCCTCTGCATATTTCTGGGCCGTGGATCCAATGTCTCCCCTCTTGGCGTCTCCTATCTTAATAATTCCCTTTGGTATATAGTCGACGGTTCGCTTCAGAACCTCCCAACCTTCTATACCCAATGCCTCGTAAAAAGCCAGATTGGGTTTATATGCCAGGACCATATCTGCGGTGGCATCGATGATCGATTTATTGAACTGAAAAATAGGATCATCCTGTTTCATGATGTGAGAAGGAATACGTTGGGGATTCACATCCAGGCCGACACAGAGGAGGGAATTTCGGGCCTGGATGGTCTGTCGTATACGATTATTGATTCTCATAGCACCGTCAAGATACGCTTTCTTTTTTAAAGAATCAACTGAAAAATCGATCCCCTCTGACGACAAATTCTTTTCAAATCCACCGAAAATCCCTTTGATTATTTTACTTTTTTTACTATTATATTTATAATCGTTTTATCAATCCATTTCTTAATGACCATGGAGATTCACAATGAAACTACATCAGAACCGAATGAGAAGCTCGATTCCCCTTTTTATCTCGTCAATGGCTGTGTTTATCGCCCTGTATCTCATTCCTATGAAATCCCTCTCACCGGTGCCTCCGGCACTTATTCAATTGACTCGTGTATTCTTTCTGTTTTTCACCCTCTTTCTGATCTGCGAACGCCTCATTTCAATTCAAATATACAATAAAATCATGGTGGGTCTCATATTGGGTGTCGTTGCCGGAATCGTGTTTCAGGCCGATATGGCAGAAGTACAACCCGTGGGCACCGCCTTCATCCGTATGATTCGCATGGTCATCATCCCTCTCGTATTCGCTTCGCTCCTCATCGGAACGGCCAGTATGGATCCCAAAAAAATGGGCCGGATCGGATTAAAAACTTTGTCCTATTATTTGATCTATACGGCCTTCGCCATTTTCGTGGGTTTGCTCTTGGCCAATGTGTTTAAGCCGGGAAGTGGACTGCCGGAACAGGTACGTGATCAATTGTTGCAAAACTACAGTTCTGATGGTGCACGCATGTCGGGTTTGGCAAAGCAGGCAAACCCCATCGAAACCCTCCTCAATATCATTCCCACAAACCTTTTTGAAGGCCTGAGTGCTGGCACCATCCTTCAAATTATCTTCTTCGCCATTTTCTCCGGCGTGGCCCTCGCTCTGCTTCCCAAGGAAAAATCATCACCTGTCCTGGCCTTCTTCGATGGGATCAACGAGACCATGATCAAGATCGTGCATATTGCCATCAAACTTGCACCCTATGGCGTTTTCGCCCTCATTGCTGCAGTCATCGGCAGTTTCGGGACCGATATTCTCCTGACTCTATTGAAATATACCATCATTACGATTTCGGGTATGATCTTCCTGAATTTCACCTACCCGCCAGTGGTCATGTTTTTTTCGGGGATGAGTCCGTTGCGATTCATGAAAGAAATTCGTTCCCCTCAAATGATCGCATTCAGCACCAGTTCCAGCTCTGCCACCCTACCGGTGACCATCGAAACTTGTGAAGAAAGATTGGGCGTCCCCAGGGACATCGCCAGTTTTGTCCTGCCCCTGGGAGCCACGGTCAATATGAACGGAACAGCACTTTATCATGGTATTTCTGCAGTCTTCATAGCCCAGGTGTTCGGCATTCCCCTGGGAATCGGAGATCAACTCATGATCGTACTCACCGCGACTCTGGCAGCCATCGGCTGTGCAGGCGCTCCCATGGCTGGTATTCTCATGCTCGTTATCGTTTTGGAACAAGTCGGCATACCCACTGAGGGGATTGCACTGATCTTTGGCGTTGAAAGAATACTGGATATGTTCCGTACCGCTGTCAACATCACCGGTGATGCGTCGGCGGCTGTCGTCATTGCAGCCACCGAAGGAGAATTGAACCCACCTGAGCCATCATAATGAGGAGGTTTGAATGACTATTGTGACTTCATTCTGCGGTTTATGTTTACTTTTAGCCGTTGGTAAAATTATTCGGGTCAAAGTCAAATTTATTCAGAAACTCTATCTTCCCTCCGCGGTGATCGGCGGAATATTGGGACTGATTATCGTTCAAATCTCCAGCGGCCGATTGAATAACTGGATCGAAGGTTGGACCAGTCTTCCCGGATTCCTCATCAACATCGTGTTCGCAGCTTTATTTCTGGGTGTTGCCATTCCTCCCCTATCCATTATTTGGAAACGGGCCGGTCCCCAGCTTGCCTACGGGCAAATCGTAGCCTGGGGGCAGTGGATTGTTGGTGTAGGTTTCGTCGTCGCTTTCCTCGGTGGCCTTTTTAAAATTCCCGATTTATTTGGAGCCGCCCTCCCCATCGGTTTCGAAGGAGGGCACGGCACGGCCGGTGGTCTCCGTGAAACCTTCATCCAGTTAGGGTGGAATGAGGGTTCCGACTTCTCCCTGGCTTCTGCTACGGCGGGAATCATATCGGCTATCATTACCGGGATTGCGCTCATTAATTGGGCTGCCAAGAAAGGCTATGTCAGCACGTTCAAACCTATGGATGAAATGACGGCAGAAGAACTCGCAGGATTGTACCCTGTGGATCAGAGACCCCATGCCGGTCATCAAACCGTCTCAGCGGACTCTGTGGACAGCCTGGCCCTTCATCTGGCCATCATTGGGATCGCCGTAGTCATCGGGTACAGTATCAAGATCGGTTTGATTGGTCTGGAGAACATCTTCTTTGCAGATGCCGAGACAAAACTCTTTACCGGCTTTCCCCTATTTCCCCTCTGCATGATCGGCGGACTCGTCGTTCAGTTGTTTATTTCTCGGGTCGCCAATATCTCTCCCATCGACCATACCCTCATGCAGCGGCTGGCCGGCACAGCCCTGGACTTTTTGGTTGTGGCTGCTATCAGTACCATCCGCATCGAAGTAATTGTACAGGGGATTGTACCCTTCGCGATTATCATTGTAGGCGGAATCAGTTGGAATATCTTCTGCGTCGTGTTTTTAGCACGCAGGATGCTTCCTAACTACTGGTTCGAGCGATCCATCGCAGAGATGGGAAAATCCATGGGTGTCACCGCCACCGGACTCCTCCTTCTCCGGATTGTGGATCCGGAACAGAAAACAGAAGCTGCATCTGCTTTCGGATATAAACAGCTCCTTCACGAACCCTTTATGGGGGGTGGCCTCTGGACTTCCGCGGCTGTTCTTCTCATTGCTCAACATGGCGGATGGCTTGTGATTGGTATAGCCGTTCCTGCCATTATCATCTGGCTCATCATCTGGAGATTGTTCTTAAAGGATAAGATGAAAGAAACGTAACATCGAACCGATCATTAAAAAAAAAGGATGGGATCATCATGCATCTCGTTCATAGAATGAAATCCCCTTTGATATTCCTCTTGACCTTGTTCTGTCTCCTACAATGCCAAAAGTCCACGAATAATGATACCGCCATCATCGTTGATGAAATCCTGAACAATGAAGAGAGTTTCTTCCACCTGGACACAAAAAATTATCCCAAATACGACAAAAATCTACCCATCGGTGTCTTTGATTCGGGTACGGGAGGTTTAACCGTCCTCGATGCCATCGTCCAATTCGATAAC
>CAZYTI010000206.1:0-6987 GCA_964650065.1 uncultured bacterium | reverse complement strand
ACTTAAATGCGTGATTGAAGTACAATTTATTTTACCCTATGTCATGAGTTCTGAATTTAGTTAAATAGTTACATTATATTCTGAAAGAATAAAATTCATGTAAACGAATTCACATATTTTTCGTCTAAACAATTAGAACGCTAAACACATATCCAACAGAATCTGAGATGGGTGGGAGAACCGATCTTCCATATCCTGAGATTACTGTTAATCCAACTTCAATCCAGCACACTGCTTCTGAATTTATTCATAGACTCGGATTGTGATTGACCTGATTCTCAGACTCCATCTTGACCTTGTTCTCAAAATCCCTGACTGTCTGAAAACGGTTCATATGTATAAATAATCATATCGAACCAGGGGTAAAACGGAGAACAATGATGAAACCAGCAAATAAAATCCTTCTGAATATCCTGTTACTATCTTTTATTCATATCACTACCCAATCCGAACAATCGTTCTCCCAATCCCTTCATCGAGCCCGAATTTATGGCAAAGTCACCGATAGATCGACAAAAGAGCCGTTGTATTTTGTGAATGTTTTCCTATCCAACACAACTCTGGGCTGTGCAACCGATCGGGATGGTGTTTTCATTCTAGAAAATATCCCTCCCGGCAAATACAATCTGGTCGTAACCATGATAGGCTATGACCTTCATGTCGAAGAAATAAAGTTGAAGGGTCGTGAATCCTACGAATACGCCATCAAATTGCAGCCCAAAGTCATCGAATTTCCTGCAGTTGACGAAGGCTTTGCCATTCATCCCACATCACATATATATGGACCCGACAAATATACGCATGAGAAGCTTCTCACCACTGAATCAATCATCAGGAATGGAGATTCACCCGAAGAGAAATTATTGTACTTTAAGGATTATTTGGAAGTCGTATACCCCCACGAGGGGAATTACCATACAACGTGGCTGAAACTGGCTCAGGATGCCCCGGTCCGCATAAACAGTACAGGAGGCCTCATCGATCCCTGCGCCATTGAATTTTCGGGCCGCATGGGAAAGGACCGGATGGGCGAAGAACTTCCATGGGATTATGGACCAACTTCACCGGAAGCCAATGGTCTGTCCCATTCTCCCCAAAATGTCGATTATTACTTGAAAGGGATGGAATATTTAAAAACCGGCGACTGGGAACAGGCCCTCAAGACCTGGTGGTCAGGCTGGAGTGTCCTCGAGATGGCAGGCAAAAGCGATCCCCGAATCGGGATCGCCTTTATCGAAATCGCTACAGAAAATAAAGCCGAGAAATACTACGGTACAGCCAGTGAGCTTTACATGTGGGGATTTTCAAATGACGATTACCTGAGATTTAAAGAGGTCGTCATCAAGGAGGCCGAAAGGATCATGCCCCTCCTGGATACAGATGAAGCCAAAGTTTGGAAAAAGTGCATCAAAATAAAAGATCCAAAACTCTGTAGAATGATACGTCTATTCTGGCTGGAAAGGGATCCTCGTCCGAAAACAAAGGCCAACGAACGCCTCATCGAACACTGGGAGCGGATTGCCTATGCGCGAAAGCATTTCCAAAAGACGAATCACAGTGTTTACGATTGTGATGATAGAGGAACCATTTATGTAAAGTATGGTAACCCTGATAAGAAGAAATCGGGAGTTTTGGGTACTTCTTCATCTGCCACAGCATGGATTGGACCATTTTCTTTCGACATGAGATTGGAGGATCCATCTCCTGAGTATGAGGTATGGGCATATCGTGGTATTGGGACTGAAAAGCCGAGTATCTTTCTTTTTTCAGATAGGGAAGGTCTTGGAAGTTTTGGCTTATGTGAAGGATTAGAATCAGTACTCCCACCCCGTATCGCAAGAACTAATTTCGTTAAATCGTTTACGATTCAAGCAACCTTCCAAAGAATTTATTATGCAGAACTGGCCTTCTTCGATCAAAGTTTTTATGAACGACATACTGAGATCGAAGGTACATGGCATAATTGGCAAATGAATCAAAGGCGAAGTGGAGGTCAATCCAATATTACATCGTTGTTAAGAATATTGCAGGGTTATTATCACCGCAACATGACTGCTGACAAATTCAATCCTACCTCCAAATACGCAGATGCCGACAAATCTGATTATGAAAATTTGACGGGAAGGATTAATGTGAAAACCCATCCTGTCCGTCTGCTGGATCGGCAAAATAGGCCCAGGTTGGCACTCCTGACCTTTTCCTCTCCTGAGTTTCGTGTTGAAGACATGAAACAGATTTCGAAAGAGTCATTCGAGCCGCCAGAATATTTTCTCAATCACACCTTAATCATTCGGAATGAATCTCTCGAAGAGATCGGGCGCCGGGAGGATCTTATGCTCGGGAGTTCAAACAACGTATCTTCCTTTATATTGGATCATAAAGTCAATCAAAGCCATTTTATTCTAGCTTCTGAAGCATATCGAGAAGCCGGCCAGGAACAAGATTCGGTTTCTGAATACCAATCGAAAGTTCTCGCCATCGGGAAAGAAACACTTACCATTCAGCCTCAGTTAAACACCGACCCGGGAGAACTCGAACTGAGCGATCTTGTCTTAGGGATAGAAACATCAGCAGATATGGTGTTATCCGGTTTCCAGTTCCCTGTTATTCCGACCGAGTTATTCACAAAGCAGGACCCGATAAGAATGGCCATCGAGATTTATCATCTGGTATTAAACGAAAAAGCAGAAGCCCGGTACACCATCGAATACGGCGTAGCTCAATTAGACAAAAAAGGCAGGCGCAAAAAACAACAGATCAGTATGGCTTACAGCTTCCACACCCCGGGCCGCACGGCCCAGGAAAGCCTCAGTGTGGATATTTCCATATTGAAGCCAGGGCTGTATGAATTTTTCGTCAAGGTCAATGATCAGGTGTCGAGGCAGGAGAAAACGAGGAAGGTGAAGTTTGTGGTGGTTGATTAACCTCGTAACCTCTTTCCCTGTTTTCACACAGTCTCAAAACATGGGAACGAGGATAAACAAAACAATCCAATATTTTTCTTGAATAAACCAACAAAATTAATTATTTTATCTCATGGATGATGGCCAATATAAATAAGTTAGATATTCAATAGGATAAGCCAATGAATACGTTAATTAAACATGCCTATATCGTCGAGAATAAGGATATTTGTAATGGGGAACCCATTGTACAGGGAACTAAGACAACTGTTCGTGCAATAGTTGAGCTATGGCGTCTTGGAATTTCACCCGAAGAGATCACCCAACACCTGCCCCACTTAACCCTTGCACAAATTTTCGATGCTTTAAGTTATTACAGTGAACATACAGAAGCCATTAATGAGTATATCATTCAAAATCGGATTCCCGATCAATTAATACATCCTGCACTCAAGGAAATACGTGAATGAAGTTGTTTATAGAATTATATTTTGATGAGGATGTGTCTGTATTATTGGCAAAGCTTCTACTTGCCAGGGGCTTCGATGTCATAACCGCAAAGGATGCCGGAATGCTGGGTAAAGATGATCCGAAACAACTTCGATACGCTACTTCTCAGAATCGATGTATTCTTACACATAATAGAAAACATTTTGAAAATTTGCATAAGCGATATCTGGAGTCCGGCCAAAATCACAGCGGTATACTCATTGCAAATAGACGAAAAGCATATGATATGATGTCAAGGTTAGTGATTTTATTAAACAAATTAACTTCCGATGAGATGGTGAATAATCTTCTATATCTTTAATAAATATCCCTTTTACTCATCAGATCCAAAAAAATAAACATCAATAAGATTATTTGATTGGAAGTGGAGCTTAGAATGTTAGTTGAAAAACAAAATGAAGCAATTCTTGATGATTATGAATATGAGATATTAGAGGCATATGAAAATGGATACTTGAAACCTTCGGAATCAGGAACCGACTACCAGGCGATTGCCAGGAACACGATGAAGAAAAATCGAAAAATTAATATCCGGATTTCAGAAAATGATCTTTCGGCATTACAGAGAAGAGCCGCACGTGAAGGTATACCTTATCAAACATTGATCGGAAGTGTCCTTCACAAATTCGCTAATGGATTATTAAAGGAAGTCATCTGATAAATTTTTGTAAACAAATCTAATTTTAATTCGTCTAAAATTGTCCTGGTTCACAAACGCTGTTTGGGAACCCAATTGTGCAAAAAACTCTGTTTATAGAAACCATGCATTCAAGATGAAAGATTGCACAAATTTATCTGATAACGACCTATCCTCCGCCATCAAGCAATCCGACGAATCCGCTTTCGAAGCATTCTATCACCGTTATTACAAACCCCTGTTTCGGTTTATCTGGAGCCGAACCCGATCCGTTGAGCTGAGCAGAGAGTTAGTACAGGAAACCTTTATCCGATTATGGGAAAACCGACGGAAACTTGATAGTCGGAAATCCATCAAGGCATATATTTATCGAATCAGTCATAACCTACTCCTAAACCATCTGAGAAGTAAGAAAATCCGCAGGGAATATCTCGATGCACAACAAAATCAATTCTCCAATGAAGACATAGCGCTTCAAACAAGCATACAACTCACCCTCCAAAAACTCCCCGAGAAGATCCACCTCGTCTTTATCCTCAACCATCTCGAAGGCTTTAAATATGCAGAAATAGCCGAAGCATGCGGTATATCCATCAAGACCGTCGAGAGCCGGATGAGCAAGGCATTACGAATCCTGAGAAAAGAACTATAGGGTATTCCCCGAACTAAAGTGTATTGTCTTATGGAACACCAATATGAGGAATTTCCATCGTGAAAAAACCAGATTATTATAGACTGATCGCCAAAAAATTATCAGGAGAGATTTCATCGGATGAAGAATATATTTTAAATGAGTGGATGAAGGCTTCACCGGAGAATCTTTTGCAACATGAAAAAGCTGCCAGTTTTTGTGAACAGGTCAAATCGATACATCCTCCTGAATCACCCGACCTGGAAACGGAATGGGCAAAACTGAAGCATGAGATCCGGTCGGTAGACGAAAAAACAGATGACGTGAAAGTGCCTACCGCAAGAAAATACAAAAGGGATTTTTCACGGCACATTTATGGAACGCGATTCCGATATGGGCCTGCTGTCGTATTGACAAGTATTCTGATGCTATGTCTCTCAATTTATATTTGGAAAGTATATTTTTCAGAACCATCTCTTAAGAGATTAACCACACAGAACGGTCATCAAACCGAACTCACCCTTACAGATGGGTCTCACATCCGCCTGAACAGCGGAAGTACCCTGAATTATCCCAAATCCTTCTCAAGGGAAACACGCAAAATTTATCTTTCGGGTGAGGCATTCTTTAATGTGAAGAAAGATAAGAGACCGTTCGTAGTCATCACGGACAATGCGAAAACCACTGTATTGGGTACCCGGTTCAATGTCTGGGCGAGATACGGAAAGACCCGGATCATCGTCAAGCAGGGAAGCGTCCGATTCGAACCGATACATTCGGAAGATGAAGCCGTTTTTGTGACCAAGGAGAAGATGAGCGAAATCACAGCGGACAGTCCACCCGAAAGACCACGTTCCATAGAAACGGATGATCATCTCGGATGGTTGGTGGGTAAACTGATTTTCAGACAGAAACCTCTGAACGAAATCATTGGAGAGCTGGAAAGGCATTACGGCGTGTCTATCGGATTGGCCGTTCAGGACACAGGATTGTCCACCCTTACCGGTTCATTTAAGGACATGCCCCTGGATACGGTCCTTACGTCCATCTGTCTGACATTGAATATGAAGGTCGTAAAGGAAGACGGACGTTATGGGTTGTATAAATAGTAAGGTCGAAAAGTGATAAAAATCATAATTCATAAATTATTGACGGTTGTATTTATAATTTCGTGTAATTCCATCGGCTTTGGACAATCGTCCTTGGTCCGCAAGGAAATATCCCTTCAAATTGAAAACAAACCTCTTGTGCAAGTCTTGGAAGAAATCAGCCACCTGACAAACTTGGAATTTATATTTGGTGATAGATTGATTGACGGTATAATGGTGACCTGTGATGTACAAAATAAGACCGCAGAAGAGACATTGAAACTCATTCTGTCACCATGGGACATTGATTTTAAGGAAGTGCAGAACGGACGGATCGTTCTTTACAAGCCCTCCCTGCCGGATTCTAGATTCAAAATATCCGGACGAGTGACTGATGTCTCAACGAACATGCCGCTCTACTTTGCCAATGTTTTTCTCTCAAATACAGCCCTCGGCAGCGCAACGGATACTGAGGGATATTACATCATCTATAATGTGCCTCTGGGACAATTCGAAATTGTGGCATCGATGATGGGTTATGAGTTTGATAAAAAGAAAGTTCAGTTGATCGATTCAACAGAGGTTGTGGTCCACTTTCAACTCAGGCCAAAAATCCTAGAAGGAAAACTCATCGAGGTGACTGCTAAACAACCAAAAGTGTGGAAAAAGGAACTCAAACTTTTTAACAAACTGTTTTTCAGTGTCAACAAGTTTACCAAGAACTGTAAAATTGAGAATCCCCAAGTGTTGAGTTTTGACTACGACGATGACAATTTGCATTTTGCTGCCTCAGCAAAATCATCGATTATTATTATAAACGAGGCCCTCGGTTATGAGGTCACGTTTATCTTAGAGCGATTCGACACAGTATTAAATGAAGACATTAACGAAACGCTACGTTCGGAATTTAACAGAGGACGAATGATAGACTATAAAGGATTAACGAAGTTCAAAGAACTCACACCAAAAAATAAAAAGCAGAAAAAGGAATGGGATGAAAACCGGGCCAAAGCCTATTATGGCTCCAAGCGACACTTTTTCAAATCCCTATTTGAGAACAGACTCGAGGAAGAAGGGTTTGAAATCTATCGTTCGAATTATCCGATCTTTAAAGCAGGCCTCAAGATTGAAGCTGATCGTATCCTGATACCTGGCCCACATCCATTTCAGCGCATCTTACTGTTTGAGAATCTGTTGAGAGTGGCATATAGACACGAG
>CAZYTI010000205.1:0-6987 GCA_964650065.1 uncultured bacterium | reverse complement strand
GATCTCGTCTCTCTGATCCGCCTCGCCACGGGACTCATGATAGGCCTGAATCATGGACGCCATCATGAAAATGGCCCCGGATCCGGAACTGGGCTGAAGGGAGAATCGATGGAGTCCGGAGATTTCCCGGAGGAAGGTATCCAGTTTGTACATGATCTCAAGAGCACCCTGGACCGTGCTTTCTTCCTGAAACGGATGGATTTCACTTGCTTTGGGAGATGAAGCCAGGACTTCATTGATCTTGGGATTGTACTTGACGGTGCAGGTTCCCTGTCCGATATCCACGTTAAGATCGGCACCCAGAATATGCTGGGACAGACGTAGAAAATGTTTGAGTACCCGCATCTGGCCGACCTCGGGTAGTGCGGGCGGCTCCCTCCTTACCATGTGTTCGGGCAGTGCGGAGATGCCATCACCGACACAGTCCTCGATTTCCTTCTCCACCTCGGGGATCAGGATGCCCCTCTCTCCAGGGTTGTTTAATTCGAATATGACTTCTTCGTCCCATTTGGCCTGGTGGAAGTTTCGTAATCTGCTTTTTTTAGGTGTGTCCATAATATGTGTCCTTTATCACAAGATTAATCGTGTTTTCAATGTCAAATGCTAAAATCCCAATGCTAAATCAAATCCCAATGATTCAATGACCAAAACGGCTCGGTTTCCCTGCTATTCATTGTCAACCTGTTATTTATAGCAGAATGTCAAATGTCAAAGTCCCAATGCCAAAGGAAATCCCAATTCCTAAATGTCCAATGATGATATATATTTTGGATATTGGGATTTTGGATTTCTTTTGTCATTTGACATTGGTCATTTGGCATTAATTAAATGAGCCCCATAAAAGGTGACTTATATACTCTTTTTAAGTGTTTCAATCAAATGGTCAATATCCTCCTTCATATGCATTTCCGTCACACAGTACAGTCCGCAGTTTCCCAATTCGGGAAATTCGGAGGCAAGGTCTTTTCCGCCAAAAATATCCCGATCACGTAAAGATGCATTGATCTCTTTCACTGTCTTCCCTGTCCCGTTGAAATCCACGACAAACTCTTTAAAATGGGAGGATTGAAAGCGCGGGGCCTTCACGCCCTTTATTTCCGAGAGTTTCTTCATGGTGTACTGGGATTTTTGCAGAATGTGACGACCCAGCTCCTGCATGCCTTTGGGACCCATGAGGGACAGGTAGACCGCGGCCGTTATTCCCCAAAGAGCGGCGGCCGTGCCCACAAATTCTTTTCCTTTTTCACGCACACCAAAGGAGGTTCTGTCGTAGGCCACGTCTCCAAAGCCCCACTCGCCTTCGACGGCGGTCTTGGTGATGCCGAACAAGCGGGACGGGTACTCCATGACATACTTCTCCTCATCCCGGGTGGCGATGAATCCGGCCATGTTCCCACCGAAGCCCATGTGAACGCCCAATCCCTGAATGTCTCCGCATACGATGTCTGCACCGTAGTTGCCGGGTGGAATTATAACACCCAGGGAGATGGGATCGGCACCCACGAGGCTCAACGAGCCGTTCTCGTGGAGGAGGTCCGAGATGGCCTGGCCCTGCTGTTCGATAAACCCCAGATAGGAGGGATTCTCTAAATAGAACCCGGCAGTGTCCTTGGACAGTTTGGACCTGAGGTCCTCCAGATCGACCAGACCGGTGTCGGGATGGTGCATCACCAATGTCACCTTGACCACAGGATGGCAGTAGTTGCGTACGGCCGAGAGCCGCTCCGGTGAAACCGTATCGGACACCAGGATTTCGCCGCGACCGGTGATGCGCTCTGCCATGCGGGCGGATGTGCTGGCCGCCTGAGACCAGTCGTAAGTGGGCACATTGACCACGTCCATATCCAACAGTTCCGCCATCAGGCTCTCATATTCGAACAGGGCCTGAAACCGGCCGTGATCTTCGTAGGGTTCTCCGGCATAAGCAGTGAGAAATTCCGACCGGCTGTTGATCTCGTCACAAATCGCTGGGACGTAGTGCTGGTAGCATCCCCCGCCCAGGAAGCTGATATTTTCCTGGCAGGATGAGTTTCTGGCCAGGATGGCTTCCACATGGCGTTTCAGGGCGTATTCGGAAACCATGGGTGGCGGTAGGTTCAGCTTCCCCTTAAACCTCAAGTTTTCCGGAATGTCATCATAGAGCTCATCGATACTGTCGACACCGATTTCTTTGAGCATCTCTTCTTTTATTCGCGGCGTCGAGTTGGGAATGTATGGATGGACCGGTTTGTTTTTGTCAGTCATTCAAGTCCTCCGATTGGGTGAGTAGTTCAGTTTAAACTGTGATGAGATGATTTGCAATCTTTTATCCAATGTCCAGATAGGCGATTCAGTGATAAGGGATGAAGCAAGCAGACTCATATCTATATATCCAAGTCCTTTGCCCATGAGTCCAATTTTTTCTATAAAAAATAATATTTCTTTATGATTCACAAACACTGACTTTGGAAGGGAATTCAATAATGAAAGAATTTGTACTCTATTTTTCAAATTGCCACAGGCCAATTCTCCAATGATAAACGTATGACAAAGAACCTCACCTTCATTCAACAATAATGATAGATGATCGTCACCATCACGAAAATGGGAAATCCATACTGAAGTATCGACCACCACCATCTTATAAACTGTCAACCTTTCTTCGAGGAACCATTTTTATTTTTTTCTCAGTACCCCCCAATTTTGCCAATCTTTTGGCACTCTCCTGGGCAATTAAAGCCTCCAGTCCCAGTCGGACCAGGGCAGTTTTCTCCTTTATCCCGGTTAATTGAGAAGCCGTTTCCAGGAGATTGTCTTTGATGTTAATCGTTGTTCTCATGTCAAAATCCCATGCATTTAATTGTATGCATTAATATGCATAAATTATGCATATATTCCAAGTCCTTTTTCAAGAGACGTTTATAATCGTCTGAATCACAAATAATAACAGAGAAACGATAATACCGGTAAAGAATAAAATGTAACTGATTTTGATAAATTTATACTTTTTACATTTCAGTACGGTACCCAACTGATATATATCCAGCAATTGGGCTTCGTACAGTTTCTCCGTGGAAGACATGATGTCTGCCATTTTTTCCAGATAATCACTAAAATCATAATCGGTAAATGCAGCAAAAAACAGCAGATTTTTGGGTTGATTCAGTGGGATATCTCTCTTTGTTGGAAAAAAATGCGGAGCGACCGTTAAAATGGCCCATATCAGGGCAAGCATGCAAAAGAAACACAGGCTGAGAAGCCCCCAAACAGGTCTGCTTAGATCAACGGTGCTGATGACAAGGGAAATGAGAATCGAATTGGCAGCGATAATGATATTGGCTTTCCGATCTGCCATTTCACTGAGATGAACGTGGTGCTGTTGTGTGGTGCGGATCATATAATCGATGGATGGATGATGTTTAATATGCTTTAACGCTTGTGAACTATCTATGGTGTCCATCATTCCTCCCCTAAATTTTATTTTTACATTATCTTTTTTTGCGATCCTTGCGCCTCCTTAGCGCCCCTATCGGTTTGCTTTTCAACTCATTTTTAACCACCGGAACAGAGCCGTTGTGCTTTGAAGAAGTGCCCGGGTCGATTTAAGACCGGAGTTTGATAGAGTCTGAGCTGCCAGACGATCTCTTTGTCGGGCGTCACTTCGAAGATGACCGATTCATCGATATCGGTCATCACGCCCACGATGAGCACATTTCCGTTGGGGAGACGATCCCCATCGCGGGTGGTTCTCAGATTGTCACGATGGTACTCCCAGGTGGGCTGACCCGTGGCCCTGTTGATTTCCACGATTTCGTACGGAGATTCGACCTGGAGGCAGACCATGAGGGTGTTGTCGGTGTGGAGCTCCGGCTCATGGGGATAGAATCCGGGGAAGTTGGTGGCCGGATAGAGATCCTGCCATTGGAACTCCCACACGGGTGTGCCCTGGGGATTGACCTCGATGGTCAGGTCAAAATTTCGGATGCTGATCAACGTATTACCATTCTGCATTCGGGTCACCGCATTGTTGTGCATCCAGCCCTGATAACTGACTTGGTTGTAAGGGGCAGTATCATAGTGATCCTTGCCTAACCAGGACCAGACCAGGTTGCCCTGGGCATCGACTTCTTTCACGGTGGCATCGTCTTTGGTGTCAGCATTACCGAAAATATAGATGGTGTTGCCATTGGTCAATCGGTCTGCATCGTGAGAACAGTCCGGATCGAGGTGCTGCCAGACGGTATTGCCATTACGGTCGATTTCGTAGAGTCCTGTACGGCTGAGGACGATAAGGATGTTGCCGTTGCTCAGGAGTTCTGCATCGAAACCGACTATGGGGGGCTTTACCCATGTTTGGGGAAGGATGAATTCCCACACGATTTGACCCTGCATGTCGACCTCGACGACCTTCATGTTGTCGTTATCATGGCCATCGGTGAACAGTGTCGTGCCTTCACATGTTTTGCTGGCGTCGTAAATATCGACGTAGTACTCCCCCGGCTCTGGCTGGGCCTCCGGCTCAGTGGGGCTGTCAGTGTCCTCATTTTTATGGCATCCCAATGAGAAGCATAGTATTCCGAGGATGATGACAAAGCATCTTCTCATCATTTTACATTCCTCCGATATTTACATTAATACTTATAATAATCCGTGATGAACCTTTCGAGATATCAAGCAGCAAATTCACGAACAATGGGCTCTCTTTCCATGGGTATACAGAAAACATTCCCCTTCACCATTTCATCGGTGCGACGGAACCGACCATCCTGCCAGAGGGAAAAATGATATTTCAATGAGTGGAAGTATTCCTGAAGCTGTAGGACCGAGTGTCCAAAACGGGTGATCATTATGGGATGAACCTCCAAGAGTACGTTGGGCCTGTGGGTTTCGAGTACATGGCATGCACCGAGGAATACACCCATTTCAGAGCCCTCCACATCGCATCGGATGAAAGCGATCCGGTTTATATTGTGGGTCGCAACAAAGTTGTCAATGGTGTCCACTTGAACCTTCTCTTTAATCGAGTCTTTGTTGGGATCGGGGGCCAGAGACGCTGTCTCGATGCCAAATTTTCCTTTGATTCGTATAGGCGTATAGAATGTCATCTCACCAATTTTTTCGGAGAGGGCCAGTTTGTACGGACATACGTTCCGAAGGTGTAAAAGCCGGCAATTTCTCATCAGGTATTTGAATGTTATTTCTGCCGGTTCAAAAGCGTAGATCCGCCCATCGCTACCGACAAGCTTGGAGAGGACCCGGGAGTATTGCGCGTAATTTGCACCGATCTCAAAGACGATATCCCCTGTCTTGACGAGCTGGGGAAGTGCAGATACCTCTCGTTCATACTTAGGGCTGGCCACGCGTTTCAGAGCGAACAGGCCCTGTGAAATATGCCGGTATCGCCGGACTCCCATCAACGACTGAAAGAAGAGTTTTGGATGCATATTATTGAAGTCGTAAAAATCGATTGGGGATTTCAATTTTACAATGTCTAAATTAGGTTATTCTTTTTGAAAATGCAAGCATAAATCCAACTATGACTATTGGATGATAAATTGTCCTTGACTCAGTTTCGAGAAATGGGTATATTTACACCAGTCCGATAAGAAAGGGTCGGGCTTTTTATCCCCCTCTTTCCGGTAAGTATAGGGGGGTTTTTCTTATTTGGATTTATTTAATACGAGTCGATTTTAAAGATGTTATTAACCACAGATTTCACAGATTGGCACAGATATTATTTATCAAATTAGACCGAAAAGCGCATGATTCTATCAAAAATACAAATACTTGGTTTTAAATCCTTTGCGAAAAAATTAGAGCTCAAGTTCGATGGTAAGATTACGGCCATTGTGGGGCCCAACGGCTGTGGAAAGACGAATATCGTGGATGCGATTCGATGGGGTTTGGGAGAACAGCGGCCATCCGTGCTGAGGGCCGATCGGATGGAGAGTATCATCTTCGGAGGTGCTCAGTCTTCCAGGCCTCTGGGTATGGCGGAAGTATCGGTACACTTCGACAATTCGAGAAACATCCTTCCCATCGATTACTCTGAGGTGGTCGTGACTCGCCGTCTCTTTCGATCCGGGGACAGTGAATATATCCTGAACAAGAAAGCCGTCCGACTCAAGGATATCAATGATCTCCTCATGGATACGGGCATTGGTGCAGATGCCTATTCGGTCATCGAGTTGAAAATGGTAGAAGATATCCTGAGCGACAAGGCCGAGGACCGCAGGAAACTGTTAGAGGAAGCTGCGGGAGTGACCAAGTACAAGCATCGCCTGAGGGCAGCCATACGCAAATTAGATGCCACCAAGAACGACCTCTTCCGGGTGAATGATATCATTCAGGAAGTCAATCGAACAGTGTCCTCCCTTCAGAGACAGGTCCAGCGGGCCAAAAGATACCAGGTTCTTCATGAGGAGATTAAAGATCTGGAGTTGAGAAGGGGAAGTCAGGTAATCACTCAGCTCCAGGAGAGAATGAAACCTCTGAAGGCGCAGCGTAAAGCGTTTCAACAGCAGAAGGACGGACGGACCACCGAGATCTCCAAAGAGGAAACGGATCTGGAGACCATGAGGCTCCAGTTGACCGAGCAGGAGAGGACATTGGTGGGGGTACGGGAGGAGATGAACGGCACGGTGGAGCGCATTCACCAGCGCGAAGGGGATATTCGCGTTGCCAAAGAACGGATTTCGTACTTGAGGGAGGCCAAGGACCGCTATGGTCTGGAGATTGAGGATTTAAAGAAGCGATCGGAGGATCAGAAGAACCATCTCGTCCTGGTCATTGGTGATCGGGAGGCCCTTCAGGTCAAAATCACCAGTACCGGAAGAATCTTCAACAACAAGCAAAAAGAGCTGGAAGTGTTTCAGCAGGGATTGAATTTCAAGCGCCTGGAACTCAACAAGAAGAAAAAAGAAATCATCGAATGCCTGGAAGAAATCCATCGTCTGAGTGGGGAAGAGACGATGGATTTCTTCCAGGCATTCGATGATTTCTTTTTTC
>CAZYTI010000204.1:0-6993 GCA_964650065.1 uncultured bacterium | reverse complement strand
CGTGTCATCGACTATCGTCACCTGCTTCATGAACTCCCCGGCAGCCGGTTTTTCACAACCGGATAGAAAAACTATTTTTCGAATATCCCGGTAATCCAGAGAGCTCGTTCCGGTGATCCGGAATTCCTGCGGAGCCGGTAAAAGATTAAAAGTACCGATCTTTTCATCCCTGTTACTGCAGGACAATAAAAACAGACAGATCAAAAACGATAAATAATGATAGGATTTCATTACGCCGCATCCATTTGTTAATGATAATAATTTGACAACCTTTAATATAATAAATTCTAATTCACGATAAAACAAAAAGCGAGCGAAACTGAAAATATAGTTTGTGAAGTGACTTGAAAGCTTATCCCAGCTTGTCCCGATTTTTCGGGAAATCCCTGCGCGCGGCGCGTATTTATGAGTAGATCGGGCCAATTGAAACTCTCCATCCAGGCCTGGATGGATATCCGGGACTATCTTGAAGGCTATCACGAATGCCGGTGATTAAAGCGTCTTCTCCGTTATCTCCCAAATAACGGATCTCTCCCTCAATCCCTTCTGCATATACGCAATGCACTCCGGGTATTTCCCCATATATTCCGGCGGGGATATCCCCTTATGTGTATATAGTCCATCGGCGATCATTCTGATTGCCATAGTAGCCGTATAGCCGGTCGTTCTCGCCATGGAGATGACATCGGTATCCGGGCAGTACTTATCAAACATATCGATTGTGTATGTCATTTTCCGTTCATCTTTTTACTTGCATATCAGTTAAATTCAGGGTAAATTGTGACTATAGTTATGACCATGGTCATTTTTAGGGGCACTACTTATGGAATACGTATCTAAGAGTAAGCTAAAACCCAAATTACTTGAGTATCTCCGGAAAGTTGAAGAGACAAATAAACCGTTGATAATCACGTCGCACAACAAACCGGTACTTAAAATCGAGCCGATTCATACGACATTAACGATATCCGATGTCTTTGGTAAATACTGGGGCAAAATCCAAATTCCCGATGATATCATGGAACCGGAAACGGATGAGTGGGGGGAGGTGTGATGTTATTTGACACATGCGCATTGCTATGGACCACACTCGATCCTGACACATTGTCTAAACAGGAAAAACATATTGCATTTAAATCATTTGAAGATGGTCAGGCTGCCGTTTCATCGATTTCTTTCTGGGAAATCGGAATTAAGATCAAAAAGAAAAAACTGAATATCGGAATGTCTCTTGATCAATATCTTCATAAAATTCATCAGGTGAACGGTCTTGAGATTATTCCGGTTGATGAGCTGATTTGGATAGAGAACATCAATCTGGATTGGGTACACAGGGATCCCGTGGACCGGACAATTGTCGCGACTGCAAGATTGCGCGGTATCCCGATTTTAACAAAAGATACCATCATCCGTGATTTCTACCCGGATCAGGGGTGGGCGGAGTGATTGGAGGAGAAACGAAAAATTCCAATTTTGGTGATGATGATGGATTCCCTGGTCTTTTAAAACCTGATCGTATCGTCTTCTCTTTACAATACCGTATTTAAACATATATAAAGAAGGTCTCGTTGAAAAGATTTTTTTCCAGTAATGATTTATCACTTGATTTCTTGATCATTTTTGTTCATATTAACGGTTGATGGACATAACAAGGCATTAAAATGTACATGAACTGAATAAAATAAGGGGTTATTTTATTCATGAAAAGATACGCTGAAAAGACATTAATAAAATGGTTGAAAAATCCATATCGAAAGCCGTTAATTATTCGAGGCGCACGGCAGGTTGGGAAATCGACACTTGTCCGTAATTTTGCCAAAGAAAATACCTTAAACTTAATTGAGATTAATCTTGAGAAACACCTGGAACTGGATAACATCTTTAAGACACTTGACATCCAAAATATTATCCGGGAAATTGAAGGTCTAACTGGAAAAAATATTTTATCATCAAACTCACTTCTTTTTCTTGACGAAATACAGGCCACGCCGAGAGCATTACAAGCGTTGCGCTATTTTCATGAAGAATGTCCACAAATACCCGTTATCGCAGCAGGTTCGTTGCTTGAATTTGTTTTGTCCGATCACAAATTTTCGATGCCTGTGGGCAGAATTGAATATCTTTATCTTGGCCCTATGACGTTTGAGGAGTTTTTACTTGAAAAGGATAAAAGCCTGTTGGATTATATAGTTAATTTTGATATGGCCATCCCGATACCTCAAACTGTGCATCGCCGTTTATTAGAAAAACAACGGGAATTCTTATTTATTGGCGGAATGCCGGAAGCCATTCTCCGATATGTTCAAACCAATCAATTAAATGAAGTCATTCAGGTGCATCAATCGATTATAGAAACCTATCAGGATGATTTCTCAAAATATGTCAGGCAAAATCAACTGATCCGATTGCGCAGGGTGTTCAATTATGTGCCGTCTTCTGTCGGGGAAAAAGTAAAGTACAGTAATATATCCAGAGACGATAAAGCCCGTGAATTAAAGGCAGCCGTGGATTTACTTGTAAAAGCGGGATTAATTATTCCGGTTCATCATTCCAGTTGCTCCGGAATTCCGTTAAATGCGCAAGCTGATCCTTCAAAATTTAAATTGCTCTTTCTGGATGTCGGTCTTGTGAATCGGATATGCGGATTGGATTGGCTGGCGATTTCTTCTATGGATGAACGAAAATTAGTTAATGAAGGCTCCATGGCTGAACAATTTATCGGACAACATCTTATCTATCTAAACAAAGGCCAGGAAGCGCCAAAATTGTTTTACTGGTTGCGCGAAAGAAAAACAAGCAATGCCGAAGTTGATTTCATCATATCGCGGGGTGATACGATACTCCCGGTCGAAGTAAAAGCGGGTAAGAGTGGTTCTCTTAAATCAGTTCTTCAGTTTGTACATGATAAAAAAACACAAATTGCGATCCGTTTTGACTTGAATTTCCCCTCTATCCAAAAGATAAGTCATGAAATTCAGCAAGATCAGCAGGCAGAAAAGGTGAGTGTTACGTTGATTTCTCTTCCACTTTATATGGTTGGACAATTAAATAGATTGGTCGACAAAATAAGAATATAATGGGCTGATGGCTATGGTATTCATTAAATAAGGTGACTGAAAAATTAAATCAGTCGCCTTATTTACAGACATGAGCTAAAGTATATTCAAGTATCTTTCACTATTGTCGAACGAATCGCAAGCTCTGATAATGCTTCGTTTCTCTTTTTTTCTTACCTGCCCCGCTGTTTCCACCTCTGCCCGAATCACCGCAACCCGCATAAGCCTGTCGCAACTCCTCATTATTATTGATCGTTAATGTCGTGCCGTCTTCGAGAATAATATCCACAGGATATTGTAACGTTGGGCGATCTCTTGAATCCGGATTGGCCTTTCACTCCTATACCCGGTTCCCAGTCAACTATGTGTGTTTTGAAAACCTGTGGACCCTGAACTCTGAATCCTGCAACCTGAGTCGTTGCAACAATATTTTGAATCATTTTAACGGGTTGCAGTCACTTGAAAACCCTTGACATTGGGGAATATTATCATCATATTTCTCGAAAGTGTTAAAAAAAGCATTTAGGAGAAATATTGTGAAATTCCTGGAGTTTAGAGATGCGCTGAAAACATTCACCCTGTTTTCTGTTAATGAGATCAAAAAGGTAGATCCCAATTTTCACAGAAGAAGATTGAACGAATGGCAGGAAAAGGGATATATAAAGAAAATCATTCGAGGATACTATATTTTTTCAGATTTTGCATTGAATGAAAATGGTCTTTTTGAAATTGCGAATAGGATTCATAGCCCGTCTTATGTTTCTCTTGAAATGGCGCTGTCATATTATCGTTTGATCCCAGAAAGTGTTTATGCAATCACATCCGCTTCTACTCGCAAGCCTTACACGTATACAACGCTTATCGGGGAGTTCCGTTATCGAAAGATAAAACCGAGCTTGTATTTTGGCTATGACCTTGTGAATTATGATAACAAGCGATTCAAAATTGCCAGCATAGAAAAGACAATATTGGATTATTTTTACCTGAATCCGCATATTGCCGATTTTAGCACATTGCGCATTAATTCGGAATCATTTTGGGAACAACTTGATGAAAATAAACTTTATACCTATCTTGAAAAATTTTCGCAAAAGAGACTGACTAAAACAATTAACCTATTCATGGAGGTTATGAAAAATGCTTGACCTGAATCAGATTGAATCTTTTTATCCTGAGCATTTACGAGCATTCAAAAAAAATATTTTACGCGAATATTTGCAGTATAAAATATTAGCTATCATTTATGACTCAAAATATGCAGACAGGCTCGCTTTTATGGGTGGAACTGCCATCAGAATCATACATGGGAGCAGCCGATTTTCCGAAGATTTGGATTTTGACAATTTCAATTTGACCAAAGAAGAATTTGAAGAAATAACCAAGTCAGTGCAGAAACGATTGGCTTTAGAAGGATATGCGATAGAAATCAGAAATGTTTTTAACGGAGCATTTCATTGTTACATCAGCATTCCCGCGATACTTTATGAAAATGAAATTTCCCGTCATAAAGAAGAAAAACTGATGATTCGCCTGGATACTGAGCCGCAGGGAATAAGTTATATTCCACAAGGCGAGATTATTAATAAATTTGATGTGTTTACCAGGATACATATTGTCCCTGCCAGTCTCTTATTATCCCAAAAGATATTTGCCATTCTGAATAGAAAAAGAGCAGTGGGGCGTGACTTTTTCGATGTTGTCTATTTGTTTGCACGAACAAAACCAGATTTTGACTATTTAAAGCGCAAGATGAATATCAATAATATGGCAGAATTAATCAGGTCCCTTTTATCGAAATGTGATAATCTTGACTTCAAACTCCTTTCCAGAGATGTGGAGCCGTTTCTGGTAAACCAAGGTGACACAAAAAAAGTTTTACTTTTTAGGGATTATATTAAAAACATTGATCCG
Source organism: uncultured bacterium (assembly GCA_964650065.1). Taxonomy (GTDB): domain Bacteria; phylum Zhuqueibacterota; class QNDG01; order QNDG01; family DSAB01; genus CAZYTI01. The sequence continues at coordinate 2,026 of CAZYTI010000204.1, read as the reverse complement.
GAAAAATCAGAATAAGGTCAAGATGTCATCTCCTTATATGCTTTTCGCAATATCTTCAACTCATAAAACTTTTGATACTACCTGGATGCCGCTATCCGATACAATTTACTCAATGTGCGTATGATGATACTTCCTCTAAGCGTCGCCGGTGTTGCCATGCACATTTCGTTCAGAGGATTTCTGGCCAGCACTTTGAACTCCGGACCCGCCTGGACAACGAATGTGTCGCCGTCTTCACTCAGAAAGAACAGTTTACCATCGTTGGCCCAAGGCGATACCGTAAAGGCCCGTGCGTCAGGGGCCAACTGTTGTTTTTCGTAGATCACTTCTCCGGTGCGCCCGTCATAGCAGGTCACTGTCCCCCGGTCGTAGAGGACGTAAAGGTAGTCCCCATAGGCAATCGGTGAGGGATTGTAGGGTCCGCCGAGCTGATAATACCATGCGATATGTTCATCCTTGTCCTGCCCGTCTTTCGGTGTGATATCCCCTGAAGCACCGGGGCGGATGGCATAGATGGGTCTATTCTTTCTGTCGCCCACATACCCGCTGCAAAGATAAAGCAGTCCGTTAGCCTCGACCGGTGTCGGGATGGCAATAGCCGACATTCCGCCCAGCTCCCAGAGCAACTTCCCATCCAGATCATACGACCGAATCTTTCCTGTTCCGCAAGTCACCAGTTCCGTCCGCTGGCTGTTTTTCCAAATATAGGGTGTGACCCAGTTGCTTCCCTCGTCGCGATCGACTCGCCACTGTTCATCACCCGTTTTCTTGTCCAATGCAAGCAGATACGATTGTGCTTCGTTGTCATTGATGATGAATAGCTGGTTCCCATAGAGCACCGGCGAAGCGGACGGGCCCCAATTATTCCGAATCGGGACCGGATCGAATCGTTTCTGCCAAAGCTCCTTGCCCTCCAGATCAAAACAGAAGAGGCCCAGATTACCGAAATAAAAGTAGACCCGTTCACCGTCGGTCACCGGTGTCTCTGAGGCGTAGGTATTTTTGATATGCACCGGTTCAGCAGGCTTACCCGTATGAACCGTTTTCTCCCACAGGGTCTTTCCGCCGGCCCAATCGTAGCAGGAGACAATCCAATGATGAATAGCCGACGACGGTGTTTTCCTGTCTCCGCCGAAGTAGAGGCCTTTTTTAGCCTCTTCCACATGGCCTTCGCTGGCGACCGTGGTCAGGAATATCCTGTCACTCCACACAACCGGACCGGACCAGGCCCTGCCGACCACATCGATCGTCCATATGACATTATCGGTGGTGCTCCATGATATGGGCAGAACAGCATCCTCAACAATCCCGTTGGACGGTCCCCGAAAACCGGACCAGTTCACTTGATCAGAGTTCCCAATATTTTGACCCAGGGCGCCATATGTAATTATCGTTAATGCGGCGAGAATGGTTGTGATGTAAATTGAGACTCGGCTATGAGGTAACACTGTCGATTTCATTGTATACTCCTTTATCTGTTTTCTAACCTGAAAATTTCAATCGCCACTAAGTCACTAAGTCAAATAAAACAATATATTATATGAGATTGTATTCAAATGAAAAATTATTAAAAACAAATTTAAACAACCACTCACACCACCCCGACAGGATACATATCCTTCCCACAATTCAGCCCCGGATGGATATCCGGGGCTATCGAGTCCCGTTTTGGGGGCGGGTTGGGTTTTTTTTATGGCCTCATTGAAATGGCGTTAAAAAATCCGTTTGGATTACCGTTAAGAAATTTGAATGTTTGAGCCCCGGGATGCATCTCACCCGGGACGAGTTTTCAAATTTTAGGTAATCCAATAAGGATTTTAGTCATTTCAATGCAGCCTTGATTTTTTGGTTCTTTTTCATCAAGGAAAAAGAACAGAAACATTTGGGCAGCGACAATAAAACAATTCCTGAGAACCACCCACCCCAACCCGACAGGATACATATCCTTCCCCCGCATCCAGCCCAGGATGAATATCCTGGGCTATCGAAATCAAGGAAAAAGAACAGAAACATTTGGGTAGTTACG
>CAZYTI010000203.1:0-7037 GCA_964650065.1 uncultured bacterium | reverse complement strand
CATCTGTGGGTGTTTTGTGAGATAAGCTTTTGCAAGTGTTAATTTATCCGCGGAAATCAGCTTGTTGTGTACTACGATCTTTTCCACAAAAACATCGAATAAATTCTTTGTATTCTCCATTTTCACCATTTTCCAATGACTCTTTATCGAAGAAATAATCAATTCCCAACAGAATTTTCATTCTTCATGGGCCTTGACATGAAATCTCAAAATAGTTTATGCAAGAAATATACCAGGAGAAGATCATGAATAAAAATCTGTCCTTCTTTTCCTTAAACTCAACGTGGCAATAAATCATAACCTCTTTAATTTAAAAGAGATAAGAACAATAAATGCCGTGATAAGAACAGCAAAATCACGGCATCTTCATAATATTCTGAATGTGACTCAGTAGGGCAATGGGAAAAAATGACCTATCCCTTTCTCTATTTGATAATTACATTCCCAAAATGGTCTATCATTTTTCGGATTGGACTAACTTATCCCCGCAATAGGGACAGACGCTCCAATGGGTCTGGACCGGCTTTTCACATCCCGGACATACGGCTTGTATTCGTTTTCCGCAGTGGGGACAATAAACAAAATTGGGTCCTATCGTTTTCTCACAATTCGGGCATGGACGTGTTCGTTCCGGTTCTTGCGATAGGGGTATATTATCCGATCGAACAATCAAATAGATCAACAACCCAATGAGGTTTCCAATACAAACCAACAAGGCCCACAACACCCCATTCATCCCTCGCCGCTCTGCATCCCGATATACCCAAATGATTACGGCAATCCACAGAATCATTAAAAGGATCGTAATGAGTGAGAATGGGACAAACCTGAAGAATCCTTCGTGAAAAACATCACCGGTCTTCATCCAGTGGACCGCCCCGGGAAAAAGACCCAATGGGGCCAATAACAGGGGTGTCATCCTGAATGCGATTAAGAAGATAAATGCCACCAATAAGATTAGCCCGATGGTTTTTCCTGTCGAAGTTGCCATTACGAACCTCCTCGTTTATGGATTCCTAACTTCAAAAACTAACCACAGAGTCCACAGAGAATTGAATAATATTATTAAAATTACACGGCCTTAATTCTCTATCCCCTCTGTGTGCTCTGTGGTTTCATTTTTTTCTCTCCTTTTTCATAAAACTTTTGTCACTACCTATGGGTCAATATGGACGAATTATTTTAAATTGGAGTTGCTTTAATCGGCACCGTCGAATGAGCAACGGCGCAAAGCACAACAGAATCCCATTTTGAATCATGATGGCCAACACAGTGGTTGTCTCAGGTGTCAATGGCAGACTGAGATCGCATTCTTTGAGCAATGGGGAGATCCAAATGGTTGTCAAAACGATGAGAGAGACGAGTACCACCCATGCCGGTCTGGAAATCTTTGGAACCAGAGACTGTTTTACCGAACATGATTCGGCTTCCTGTTCTGCACGCAATATCTCATGACACATAAGGCAAGTTTGTTGGTCCAATTCATTCGAGGGGGAGGGTCCTTTCCATCTTTGGACCCCCGATTGAATGTCCTTCAAATCGGCTTGCAAGTGCCCACATCGGTCACATTCTGACAGATGCTTTTCCAATGACTTCAATTCCTCCGGGCTGAATTCTTGCTCAGATGAATGAATGATCATTCGTTCGATGTCCCTGCATTTCATCTTGCACTTCCTCGATATTTTCTATCATATGACCAATCCACCAACCATCTCATTTCTTTTAATCTATTCTTTTAATCGATTTTCAGGACACATTTTGCTTAAAGACCGACAGGTCCTTTTGGAGCCGTTTTACGGCTCGATACATCAGAGACTTGGTCGTACCGACGGGTACACCGAGTATTTCACCGATCTCCGTATGCTTAAATCCTTCGATCTCTTTGAGAATAAATACACGTCGTTGCCGGTCGGGTAATTTGGCCAAGGCTTGAGTAATAGCATCTTTCATATCCACCCGATCCGAATCATCGATTATACAGGCATTGTTTTCCAAACATTTACTCATCGACATTTCAACCGGATTGTGATGCGTTCGATTTGCTTCTTTAAGAAACAATCTCCTAATCCTTTTTTTTCTTAACATATCCCGATGGAGGTTTGCTGTAATGGCAAAAACCCAAGTTCTAAAATGACGCACACGCGATGTTCTGGGATAGTATTGAACCACCCGTAACCAGGTCTCCTGAAACAATTCATCCGCCTCCTCCTTATCTCGGGACAGGCAATAAGCGAAACGATAAACCGGTGTTTTATATTCCGCATATAACGTATCAAAAACCGCTGTATCCAATCCCACTGCTTTTCCTATGACATCGCCATCATCAGGCGTCATCGGATTCTCCCATAAATTCCGCTTCCGTAGCTATAGACGTATGAGTTGTGAAATGGTTCGAGTGAAATCGATTTCTCATTCATTTTTTATACCCTACAACTGTGATACTGAAGATCCCTACATTGGATTTTTGAAACGCAGCAACCTGATCCTCATCGAGATAGGTGTTGAGAGCGACCTCTGGTAAGTCGATCCGCTTGGATGTCTTCACTTCCAAATTCGAAAAACCCGTTTCCTTAATAATTTCTAAATAGTCATTCTCCTGCAAAGCACCGGCAATGCATCCAGCATACAATTCCGCTGACTTCTTCAAGGACTCGGGTAAATCGCCTTGAAGCACAATATCCGATATACAAAAATGCCCATTGGGTTTGAGTACTCTGTATATCTCTGAGAAGACTTTCCGTTTATCGGGCACGAGATTGATGACACAATTGCTGACAACCACATCAGCAAAATCATTTTGCACTGGAAGATTTTCAATTTCGCCCATCCTGAACTCTACGTTTGAAAATCCGAGTTTTTCATTGTTATTTTGTGCCTTTTCTATCATCTCTTCGGTCATATCGATACCGATGACACGGCCCTCCTCCCCAACGATCCTGCGGGCAATGAACACATCATTCCCTGCTCCGGCCCCCAGGTCGACAACGGTGTCCCCTTCTGCAATTCCGGCATATTGAGTCGGTAAACCACACCCTAGACCCAAATCGGCTTCTGGGACGTATCCCTCAAGCTCTTGATATTCATCTCCTACTAAAGCATAATCCACGCTTTGATCCGAACCGCAACAGGAACATCCGCATTGATTCTCTGCATCGGCAGCGATCGAGCCATATTTTTCCTTGACCATATCCTTGATTTTTTTTGTGTCAGACATGAAAAACCTCCTCTTCGTTATAGATCAACAACATTTGAATGACCTGGTGAATAATTCTGAGAACATACGCTCTGATCTTGCCATGGCCTTTTTATTCACACAGTAACAGGTTTTGGGACCCTCAATATCTCCCTGGATAAATCCCACCCTCTTCAGTTCTTTCAGGTGCTGAGACACGGTCGATTGAGATAATGGTAGCAATTCGACGATTTCTCCGCAAACGCAGGTATTCTTCTTGGTGAGTATTTCCAGGATTTTAATACGTGCAGGATGTGACAAAGCCTTGGCCATATCCGCAAGCTGTATAAGTCTGTCCTCCATTCCTTCGGTTTTGGATTGTGTCATTATACTCCTCCCTTTATCGTATATCGTGAATATACGATAAAATGTTTCATAAATCAACAGGAAACTTTAGCAGGTGGTCTCCACCTCAAAGGTGGAGACCACCTAAAGTTACTTTCCACAGAGGGTGACACAGAGTCACCCAGATAGAAAAAGCAAACCACTTGTTGGAACATTAAACAGCGTTGCTCATCTTACTGAAGAATTCCTTTACTTTTACCCTACTTTATCTTCTGTGGTGTTCTGTGATATTCCGTGGTTATGGTTTCTGTTTGCTAAATTTTCTGAAATATTTGTACTATTAAATAGTATATATTATATATAAACAAGGAGAGTCCATGAAAAACCTCACGAAATCAGAAGAAATACTCTTGTTGACCATTTGGAAACTGGACGACAATGCCTATGGTGTTCCTATAAAAGAACATGTATCCAAAATCACGGGTAGATTATGGACCTTCGGTGCCCTATATGTATCTCTGGATAAATTAGCCAAAAAGGGATATGTCACAAAAAGTAAAGGGGAGCCCACTCCTGAAAGAGGCGGCCGGTATAAAATTTATTATCGTCTCACCCAGGATGGTAAACAGGCGCTGCAGGCCGCCCGGGAACTCAACGAATCCCTCTGGAAAGATGTCCCCGAATTCGCATTCAAATAACGATGTTTAGCATGAAGAATCATCCCCATAAATTGGGTTTATGGCTGTTGAATAAAGTAGCCACCAGAGAAGATAAAGTATCTGTAGTCGGTGATGGTGCATCACATTTCTTCGCTTGCCCAAAGATGTGGATTCTCCACAATTGTCGTCGTAGAATTTCATCGAAAGGCTGTGGAGAAAATCGATGTCTTAAAAAATCAACTGTTAGACGATCCCAACATCCTATCAGCCGCCAGATCCTATGGCAGGCCCTACAACTGGGGCTCACCCACGCCCGGGACCAAGACCATTCCGGAGGGTATGACAGAAGAATCGGCCATACGCAAAGTACTGGGCGCCTCCATATCCGAAATTTCAGGATCGTTGGTTTTAAAATTTTCATTCCTCGTGATGCTGTCTAATCTGATCGCGTGGCCGGTCGCATACTTTGCCTCGCGCTGGTTTATCAACTGGGCCTGGGTATATCAAATCAAATGGAAGGATTTCCTTCTCATGCGGCAGCCCATTGGAGATTGGGAATCATCTTTGAACACAAGCAGGACATTGATTCAGCAAAAAACGAATACGAAACAGCATTAAAATTGGATCCTGATTACAAATTGGCCAAAGAGGCTCTAGAGAAACTGACAAAAAAATGAGTGCACCGTAATTACATCGATGCCCTCTTATATTTATGAAATAGGACTGGACAATCTGGCCAGTTTGACTATCCTTTTCCTATTTATTGATGAGTGTTTGAATTATAAATCGTGCCTGTCTGACTTTCGCACCTCACATTTTTTTCGGAGCATCATGCCTCGGACATGACAGACAATAGAAATCACGAGCATGACGACCGAAATACCATCCAGAAAACCCAATAGAAAGGGTGAGCTTCCTGCAATCGACATCAGCATTCTGAAAATTCTCGTTCCCAAAATACCAAAGATGAGCGAGATCTGACCGATCAAGATCATAAATCGATAATCATTCAATTGCTTTTTCGTCAACACCGTAGACCTCCATGCCATTTTATCATCTCACTTCACTTCAAGTATACGAGGAATGCATCCAATTCGTTTCAAATATTATCGTATCTCCTGAAGACGATTCCGGGCAAGGCCCGCTTCCGGTGAGTTGGGAAAACGTTCTATGACTCTGTTCAGATACTGACGGGCACCCGACGAATCTTTTAGATTGATGAGACAATAGCCCATCTTTAACAAGGAGGCAGCCACCTTATCACCCTGAGTATGCTCGGAATCTACCTTATTAAATTCATTAAACGATCTCTCGTAATTTCCCCGGGCATAATATATTTCGCCGATCCAGTACTGCGCGTTATCCGCGTATTCGGTTTCGGGGAAAATTCTCAAATATTCACGAAATTCCTGGAGTGCCAGATCATAGTCTCCCCTGGAAAGATCCAGATATGCAGCATCGTATAGTTGCTTTGGATTAAGATCAGGATCGATCATCGTTCGCGTGGAATCCGGATATGGAGAGAGAGAATCAATAGGTAATTCAATTCCAGGTACCCGTGTGGTCCTGTCTTCCACAGAGTGCATAAGTTTTGACATACGATCACCGGTATCATCCAACAGACTTTGTAAAAACTCAGTTCGGTCTTTCAGACTGGACATCTCTGAAATCAAATCGGCCCTGGTCCGATGGGATTCATCCTGTAGATTGACAATCGCGTCATTGATGTCTTGAAGGAGTACCTTCACCTTCTCATTTTCAGATTGGAGTGCATCCATCTTTAAACGCATGTATAGTAAATCATCCTTGAACTGTACAATATCCTTTCGAGAAGCGCATCCCAACAAAAAACCACACATTAAAAACGTGACGATGAGTCGAATCCCTATTTTACTCATTTTCATGTCCTCTAATTTTCTACGATTTGGAACGCAGCCCGACGATTTCTGGCCCAAGCTGCTTCATTTTGACGTGAATCAACGGGCCGTTCTTTTCCATAGGTGATGGTATAAAGTCGATCCGGATCAATGCCAAAATTAACAAGATAAGTCTTCACCGCAACGGCGCGTCTCTCGCCCAGCGATAGGTTATACTCGATGGTACCACGATCATCACAATGTCCCTCGATGAGCATCATGGTACTCCCATTCGCTTTCAACTTGCCGGCATGACCCGCCAGGATCTCTCGGGCAGTGGTGGTTAATTCATATTTATCATAATCGAAGTGGATATTATCGAAGTTGATTGCTTCGGCCTCGGTCGGTGTTTCTGTTACTTCGGTCGTTGAAATCGCTTCAGGCTGGGCTGTCGTTGTTTCCTCCGTCATCACCGGATCTGCCTGCTCGTCTCGGAGTAATGATTCCAAACTCTCTTGAGGTATTCTCGCCGCTCTGTTACTGCATGCCGAAAAAAGCATGAAGAGTGCTACCGTAGCAGCAAACGCAAAAATGATCATTTTCTTCATCATAACCCTCCAAATTTTATCGTCCTTGAAACGCATTATGCTTTCGTGCCGAAAGAATTATCTATCCGTTACCAATTGGGGAGACCAACCGGGCGACATATTTCCACCGGAGTGGGTCAGCCTCCGTAAATTGTTACCGTCCCTCTGTACGATATATATATCCCATTTTTGATCCCGGTTGGATGCGAAAGCGATCCACATCCCATTGGGGGACCAGGTTGGATTCTCGTTATTTCCCGGACTGTTCGTCACACGTTTGAGATTTTCCCCATTGACATCAATGGTATAAATCTGAAAACCACCTGACTCGCGTGAAACAAACGCAATCAGGTCTCCCCTCGGCGACCAGGTCGGTGAGGCATTATAATTCCCCTGGTAGGTCAGTCGACGGACATGG
>CAZYTI010000202.1:0-7039 GCA_964650065.1 uncultured bacterium | reverse complement strand
GCCAGCTCGGTCTCCCCTTTCTCTTTTTCCGGGAAAGGATGATCCACCTCTTTGGGCAATTCCGTACCGCTCTTTTTATCGAAGGTAAAATATCTCTCGAAAAAGTTCTCGAAAGTCTGGCTAAAGGACGGAACTATATTACAACAGGTCCTGGCCTGGTGATGGAGATCGAAAATGAAAAAGGTGAGAGGGTAATGCTCGGAGATCATATTTACGGTCGCTCTTACACATTGGTGATAAGGTGCCTGACCACCGAGGAGTTTGGAGAATTTCATTCATGTACAATTCGGCTGGGAGATCTAAGTGAGAAAAAAGAAACAATCATCAAACAGATCAATCAATTCCCGGAAAATGACCAATTCAAAACAACGATACATTTGAATCGTTTGCCTCTACCTGCTTACATTCGCACCGAATTAGAAACAAAGAAAGAGGATCAAACCTTTTTTAGTTTAACCAATCCCATATGGCTCCGACCGTTGTAAAATGATTCACCACGGATTTACACAGAAGAACACAGATAAACAGATTTTAGGCACTTCAAACTTTAGTTCACTTTAGCGCACGTTTATCCGGCCCACAATCATTTATGATAATATAGACATTATACAAGCTTGATAAGTTCATTCCCAACCCTACATCCTCATCTGTGTTAGTCGAATAATTTCGGGCCTGTATTCAAAATGAATGGTGTCAAAATGGCTCCATTTTCCACCCCAGATGAAACCATTGTCCTCGAATGCATCAATGATTTCCTGCGGAGGGCTCCAGCGCTTCTCCAATGGAATTTCATGCCACTTTTTATCGAATACCCGGCTCCATTTCCAGTACACCTGTTTTCCCTGATAGGATTTGGGGACCAAATCGATGGCCAAACCATAGGAATGGTAGCTGGTATTCGTTGAACCGACCACCTGCTTTTGTTGGAACGAATAAACGATATGGAGATTTTGAATATAATTCTTGACTTCCGGAATTATCCGCGCAGACTGTTGTATCTCTGCTTCTACTTTTTTTAATGCATCCAAACAAATACGATTCACAAATGCCTTGTGATCCAGAAACGAGACCAATTGGCAGTGCCACCGGATTTCCATTTCCCTTTCTCCAAAGAGAAGATCTAAAAAATCAGATGACCGTCTTGGTATCTCCTGGTAGGGGGGGATCTGTGTTAATTTCCCAATGGGATAGTTAAAAAAAATGGAATTGAATTGATCTTCCTCATGGAAATGATTTTCCTTCAACATCTTCCCATTTCGGTAATAAATCCATGTGTCCTTGATTCGAAATGCGACATCCCCATCTCGCTCCTCAATTTGTTGAAAATATGGGCCATAGTTTTCAATGAGTGTGTTCACCTCTCGGATGGATCTCCGGTTCGTACAGCATTTGGAATGACCTCTCGGAGTGCTGAGAGGCCAATGATAAATTTGACCTGATATGAAATTAAATAAAATAAATAGTGAGGCAATTCCCTTCATGAGCATCGTCAAATCGATCCTATATTATGAATCCAATTATGATATTATTGAATTTGTCCACTCTCATAGAAATACCGATCCCCTCTGAATTCAGCAGAAACGATAGCGACATTCAAATTCGCAGTCATCGCATCTTTAGCAAACTGCGTATAGATGAATTCACTTCCACCGCAATGCATTGGAAATACGACTTTTGGGGAAAGCTTCTCAATGGCATCGATCTTCTCTACTTTTGTTTGAGTAAAACAACATTTACCCAAACAATAGCAAATAAATAAAACCAAGATGATTTGGCTTATTCTGTTTTTTTCATATAACATCATTTCACTCCATCACAATATGGTTCGGATCACTCTACTCCTCAGAATAATATTGTTTATATTCACCCTACGATACCATCTATTTCAGCCTTACGCTCGGTCCTTTAGGTCACTAGATACCGTTAACCGTTTACCCTTTACCTTCTTTCCACCGATTACCGGTCCATTTTTCACTCCCGAGTGAAGCACATCAGGTTATCAGAAAATCAGTCGGCAGGAAATCAGGATATCAGAATATCAGATATGCTTCTTCTCCTGATACACTGATCCACTGATATCCTGCCCACTGGTGCTCTGATCTTCTGATCTACTTCTGTACTCATCATCCGTTTACCGTTCACCCTCTTTTCACCGATCACCGATAACCGAATACTGATTACCTGCCTCCCTTCCCCCCAAACACCCGGTGATCCCGAAGTCCTTTTACCCCAGGACTTCGGGGACAACCGGGGTTTACCCTTCCACCGCTCACCGTTTATCGTTTGCCGTTCACCTTCCCCATTCACAACTCACCACTCACAAATAACAAATCACCACTCACCAATCATTCATACTTCAACGTCTCCACCCTCCAGAGGCGGATCTACGCGTTAAGATACTATTCGTATTTTAACGCTTCGACCGGATCGGTCTGCGCAGCTCTGATGGCCTGAAAACCAACTGTCATAAAGGCGATCAACAACGCGACTGCGGAAGGCAGGACAAACGACATCCAGTTCATTTGGATTCGATAGGTAAAATCTTGCAGCCATTGGTTGAGCGTGTAATAAGCTGCAGCACCTGCCAAAAGACTCGCCACTAAAACGAAGAGGAATAAGTTTTTAGATAATAAGGTCACAATTTGGGGAACACTGGCACCCAGAACCTTGCGGATACCTATCTCACGCGTGCGTTGCTGAGCCATAAAAGCGGCCAATCCCAACAATCCCAAACAAGCGATCACAAGGCCCATACTGGCAATTGTACCTAACATTTGTCCCACTTGCTCTTCTTTACGATACTGTCGATTAAAATCTTCATCCAAAAAAAATCCCTCAAAAGGAATAGTAGGATGTAATTCTCGCCATTTCTTTTCAATAAACGCCATGGTTTCATGATAATGCCCGGTACTGACAGAAAGAGTCAATGCATTAAATCGTGACGTGGAATACTCCATAAATAAGGGCTGGACCAACTGCTGCATTCCCATATAGTGAAAATTCTTGATGACGCCAATGATGCGCTTCCACCTGCCGTACCATCCCTCATGGAGCTTCGCTCCCAACGCCTCTTCAGGCGTTTGAAAACCCAACAGGGGAACCGCAGCTTCGTTGATAATGAAGGCATTGTTTTCATCACCTCTTTCGTCCCGAAAAGAGCGTCCGGCAATGAGTTCGATTTTATATTCCGGAATAAAATTGTGATCACAGGCGATAAACTTCAGTTCCCAGGGCTTATCCAACTTGTCATCAGAGTATTTCAGATAGTTATTACGTATTGGACGTCCAGGAACGGTAGACGAGGCAGTCGCCCCAAGAATATTGGGATGCTGCAGGAATTCACTTTTTAACATCCGATAATTATTCCGGAGATTTCTATTACTCCGAAAGGGAATGACGACCTTTTGTTCTTTATCAAATCCGAGGCTGCCCCCCCTCATGAATTGGAGCTGCTGGTAGACCGTGACTGTTCCAATGGCCAGAAATATGGAGATGGCAAACTGTCCAATGACCAGGACCTTCAACATGAACGAACCGTGCATTTTGGACGAAATGACACCCTTGACGGTTAAGGCAGGTTTCACGGTCGTCAATACAAAGGCTGGATACCCCCCTGCAACCAGTCCAACAAAGAAAATCAAACCCGCAATTCCCGCCAGGACGACGGGTTTTAGAAGCTCTGATATCGTCAACTGAGTGGAAGCCATCTCATTGAAAGAAGGCAATAATAATCTTACAATGACGATGGCACATAGCGCTGCGAAGAAAGTGATCACAATCGACTCACCCAGGAATTGACGAGCCAGTTGAAACCGCTGGGCACCAATCACTTTTCGTAATCCGACTTCCTTGGCGCGATAAATAGAACGTGAATTGGAAAGATTGATAAAATTCATGCATCCGATGAGAAGGACTAGAAAGCCAATGAGGGAATAGATAGTGATGTAGAGTTTGTTTCCATGGGTTTCCATGGCATTTCGGATGGGCAATCCCCCAATTTGGGATTGGAAATGAATATCACGGAGTGGTTGTGAGAAATAATGCCGTGTCTGGCCCCAGGCATTCAAATCTTGTGAAACAAAATCGTAGGCCATGTTCTTGATCTTCTCTTCAAATTCAATTAAATTCGTCTCCGGCAGTAATTTGGCATATGTATAGGTGGGTCCCGCGTGCCACTCCCTGAGGAGAAACGAATTTTTGAACATGGATAAGGAAGCAATAAAATCGTACTTAAAATGTGTGTTGGACGGAGGATCCGAAATGACGCCGGTAATTTCAAAATCCCTTATCACCTTCAAATTTGGCAACCTGCTCTGCATAGGATCATTTATTTCAATAATCTTTCCCAGAGGATTTTCATCTCCAAAATATTTTCTGGCCATTCGTTCAGTAATGGTGACCGTTCCAGGGCGCTCTAAGGCCGTTGCCGGATTGCCATATAGAAATGGAATGGAGAATAGTTGAAATAACTCAGGATCTGCATAGAACATTCGATCTTCGTAAAAATGACGACCATTGTACGTTACCATCCCATTGTGAATTGGTAATATCCGGGCGACCACTTCAACCTGCGGAAAGTGATCTTTCAATACCGTCGCTACCGGACCGGCAACCGAGGCAGTCCTGAACTCACCTACAGGGACCTTGCGGTATTCCATGACACGATAAATACGGTCTGCATCCTGATGATGTGCATCATAACTCAATTCATTGGAAATATAGAGGAAAATCACCATACAGCAGGCCATACCCACGGCCAGACCGACGACATTGATGAAGCTGTACCCCTTGTGCTTTCTGATATTTCTGAGAGCAGTCACCGTGTTGGCTTTAATCATAATGGTTCTCCAGTAAAAGAAATTTCTAATAAAATGGGGAATGGATTTTAACACCTGCAACCAATACCATACCAGCGCACGAACGACACCCGACTCCTGGCGAATCTCAAGATAAAATTCGTCGAAATCACCCAAAACATGGTCCCGATCGTCCGTTTCGAGAGTCCGCTTCAGTATCCATTCGGCAAATTTAATCGTTTTATCACGATAATATTGATTCACATAAACCTTTTTAATTATTATAAAATTTATAATGCTACTTGTTTCTGGCTACTGGCTGCTGGTAAAAAAAATAATACGATAATTCCTTTTGCCAGAAACCAGTAACCAGCCACCAGTAACCAGCAACCAGCTTCATTCATACCTCAAAGCCTCAACCGGATTGGCCCGCGCCGCTCTGAATGCTTGATAACTCACTGTCACCAGGGCAATGATAAACACCACTATCCCTGCCATGAGAAAGACTTCAAAGCCCAACTGTGTGCGATAGGCGAATCCATCCAGCCAACGCCCCATGACAATCCAGGCCGCTGGCCCAGCGATGAGATTGGCCGCAACCACCCATAACACGAATTCTACTGAAAGCATGAGAACAATCTTCCCGGTGGCGGCACCCAGGACCTTACGAATACCGACTTCCTTCATTCTCTGCTGTACAGTAAAGGAAACAAGCCCAAACAGACCGAGACAGGCAATGAGAATCGCTAACACGGAGAAATAGTTGAGCAGTCTGCCCAGGCGTTGGTCCACGCGGTACATATATTCAAAATCCTCATCCAGAAAGTGAGCCTCGAATGGAAAATTGGGAACAATTTTTTTCCAAACGCTCTCGATAAATTTTAGCGTTGAAGGCATATCATGAGGCTGAATCTTGACCAGCAAAGTGCCGCGCCAGTAGGGATTGGGGGGCAAAAGCATCACCAGGGGTTGTATCTCTCGACGAAGCGTGGTATGATGAAAATTTTGAACCACCCCGATGATTTTCCCTTTAAACCAGAAAATCTGGAAATCCTTGCCGATGGGCGAATTATCCCCCATCTGGCGGGCCAGCGCTTCGTTGATGATAAACGCACCGGTCGAATCCGAGGCAAATTTTTCTGAAAAACTGCGTCCCTCGACCATCCGCATATTCATCAGCTCGGTATAACCGTAATCCACGGTATGAAAGACGACATTGGCATGATGATCCGGATCTTTTCCCTCCCAATTGATATTTTGACCCGTATCGTTCACCATGGAGGGCCGGCGTCCACATCCCGTGACACCCATTATGCCCGGATACTGGAGTAATTCATTCTTAAGCGTCCCATAGGCATGTGGGATCTCTCCTGTCATTCGTATAACCATCACATGATTTTTATCGAATCCGATATCCGTATGTTTCATGAAGTGAACCTGTTTGTATATGACGGATGTACCGATAATTAAAAATATGGAGATGGAGAACTGGATAATAACCAGTATCTTCCGCAGGATCGAACGTCCTTTCACTTTTACACCCAATCCATGGAGTATCTTAATCGGCTGAAAGGACGAAAGGAACAGGGCAGGATAGCTGCCGGCAATGAGTCCGGTCAGAATTGTCATCACAATCATGCCTAAAAGAATGGGTCCATGGATTAAATCACTGATTAAAAGTTGTTTCCAGGAAAGCGAGTTGAACAAGGGGAGTAAAAGCATAACCAGGATTAAGGAAAAAACCAGGGCAATAAATGATAAGAGGAGAGATTCAGTGAAAAATTGCCGAATGACATGTCCACGAAGAGCACCCACCACTTTTCGTAGACCGATTTCTTTCGACCGGTTTGCCGAACGTGCTGTAGAAAGATTCATGAAATTAATACAAGCGATGAGTAAAACAGCGACTGCAATAAGTGAGAAGATATAGACATAGCGAATCAGCCCCATGCCCTGTCTTGGTCCGAATCTCGTATAGAGATGCATGCGAGTCATGGGATTCAGTTGGTATTCCGGTTTGTTTTCATCAATATGCCGATGAATCAGATTGGTAATTTTCCTCTCCGCTTCATCAGGATCACTCCCGGGAGTAAGCTGTGCATAGGTTGAAATCGCATTGACCCATCCGCCCGGCATTCTCTCCAGCTGATCACGGCTAAATTCGAACCGGATCAGTCCGTCGAACTGGATACTTGAATTTTGGGGTGCATTTTTAACGACTCCGGTGACCGTCATTTCCCATT
>CAZYTI010000201.1:0-7051 GCA_964650065.1 uncultured bacterium | reverse complement strand
TAAGATCTCGAATCATTCCGTTGAAATAGACGTCGCGAAAGGGAATATCGTCCATGAATTCAAGAGAAGACATGATCATGCGGGCCACCCAGAAGAAGATGATATCAGGACCGGTGGCCAGCGTCTTGGTCGGGAAAAAACTCTCCAGATCCTTGGTCATTTCAGGCCAGCCCAGTGTGCTGAAAGGCCAAAGCCAGGAGGAAAACCATGTATCCAGAACATCGGGATCCTGTGTCAATTGGCCATCACTGCAATCGGGACACGTCTGGGGTTCATCCCGGCTTGTGAACGTGTGACCGTTTGAACAATACCATACCGGAATTCGGTGTCCCCACCAGATTTGTCGGCTGATGCACCAATCCCTGATATTCTCCATCCAATAAAAATAGGTCTCCTCCCACTGTTTGGGATGAAACCGAATTTTTCCTTCCCGAACCACCCGGATGGCAGGCTCTGCCAGCGGTTTCATTTTGACAAACCACTGTTCCGAGAGGAAGGGTTCGATGATCGTATTGCACCTGTAGCAATGAGGAATGGGCGTCAATCTCGGTTCTTCTCCCTTCAACAATCCCATATCATCCAGGTCCTTCAGTATTTTCTGCCTCGCTTCGAACCTATCCATTCCTCGGTATGGACCACCATTTTCATTGATCTTACCGTTTTCATCGATGACGGGAATTTGTTCCAAGTCATGGCGCAGACCGACCTCAAAATCATCAAAATCGTGGGCCGGTGTGATTTTCACGGCACCACTCCCCTTCTCCGGATCGGCATGCTCATCGGCAATGATGGGAAGCGATCGATTCATCAAAGGCAGATTTGCTGTCTTACCGATAAGATGGGTATACCGTTTGTCCTCGGGATGGACCGCCACCGCCGTATCCCCTAACATGGTCTCGGGACGTGTCGTGGAAACAACAACCACCTGATCACTTCCCTGAATGGGATAGGCGATGTGCCAGAATTTTCCATCTTTTTCAATATTCGGCGCTTCTTCATCCGCCAGAGCCGTTTGACAACGGGGACACCAGTTAATCAACCTTCGCCCCCGGTAAATCAGACCTTTCTCATACAGGCGAATAAATACTTCCTTCACTGCCCGGCTCAATCCATCATCCATGGTAAATCGTTCACGGTCCCAATCACACGAAGCACCCAATTTCCTCAACTGTTTCAAGATAATGCCGCCGTATTTCTCTTTCCATTCCCAAACCCGTTCGATCAGCTTTTCCCGACCCAGCTTGTGGCGGTCCAAACCCTCATCCTTTAGAGCGGCTTCGACTTTATTTTGGGTCGCAATACCGGCATGATCGGTGCCGGGAAGCCACAGCGCTTCGGAACCATCCATCCGTTTCCATCGGGTGAGTAGATCCTGTATCGTATTATTGAGAATATGCCCCATGGTCAGCATCCCGGTTACGTTGGGAGGGGGAATCATAATCGTATATCTGGGTTTTTGGCTATCCGCATTCGCATGGAATAACTTGTGATCCATCCAGTAATCGTACCATTTACTCTCAACCTTCCTCGGATCGTAAACCTTATCTAATACTCTTCCTGCCATATAAATTCTCCATATATTTCATTTTGAAATTAAATGTTACAAACTGTAAACATTTGGACATGCATCACGAATCAATCACAAATAGATTGTCGTGGCTTATTTTATTGTTATTTAATAACTTAAGCCTTATTTTATATTTTTGGCATGATTGTTGATATCACTAAATTGTAATTGAAAACCTCCTTTCCTCTCTATCCCTTGTTTGGTCCGTGCTTAAACAAAAAGCACGGACTTTTTATTTGTGCCTAACAAATTGAAATATGGTCCCAAATCATCTCCTGAAATGAACATTTCACTCAACCAGAGCGGATGCGTTAAAAATCTTGAACTTGACAAGTCCTGTTTTTTGAATTAAAAACTTGACCATGACCTGAAGGGTTTGAATTCCATATTTCACACTACGAATAAAGTTAATTGAAGAGGCTTCATCAAAATAACGTGATGGAATAGGAACATCCCCAATCCGGAAGCCATAATACACAGTCTGGGCCAAAAATTCTGTATCAAACACAAAATCATCGGAGTTGTTGTGGAATGGGATGGTTTCCAGGACTTCTCGGGTATATGCTCGAAAGCCGGAATGAAAATCTCCCAGGTTTTGGCCCAGGAGGATATTCTCAGTGATTGTTAAAAATCGGTTGCTGATATATTTATACAGAGGCATCCCGCTTTGTAGCACCTCCTTACGCGTCCTAATCCTCGATCCCATCACCACATCACAAATTTCAGTATCAATAAATCCAAGGGTATAGGGTGTTATCCGGGAATCATATTGGTAGTCGGGATGGATCATGATGATAATATCGGCGCCTTTCTTCAATGCTGCATCATAACAGGTTTTCTGATTTGCTCCGTACCCCCTGTTTTCATTATGGCAAATAACAGTGATTCCCAAACGCTTTGCAAGCGCCACGGTATTGTCCTTGCTGGCATCATCGACCAGAATGACCTCGTCTACACATCCCCGGGGTATGTCTCGATAGGTTTTCTCCAGGGTTTGTTCGGCGTTAAAAGCAGGCATGACTGCGATTACTTTTTTCAATTTTTGCTTGTTAATGTGTCGTTCGATACCCCGCATATTCTCCTCTCTTCGATATCCATTGAAATTCTGCACTGCCTGGGTACATACACCTGGATCATCCCAAGTTAATAATAACTCCCTTCATCATAGGAAGTCTTCTTTACCTTTCAAAAAGATATGCACTGCATCCCGGAAAGGCAAACGATTGTAAAAGTTGACCATACTTTTCGGCAACCGACAACATGAATTCATCCTCTTTCAATTGGGAGTGGGAAAAAATTAGCCAGAAACGGCCGACTATATCCCGTATATTGGATTCGACAAAATATTCAATTTCATAATCATCACCGCTGTGAGACCAGGGTTCAATGATGGCCGAATCTAAATATTCAGGAAAATAGTATTGAAACTGGACGTCCGCTCCATAATAGACAAGAATGACATCATCACGCATTATTTCATCTTTAATCGCATCGGATAGACTCCTCATTGCTTCTTTAGAATCCTCAACGTGGGCAATACTCCGGGTTAATATCCAACTTTGAGGTAGCAAAAGCAAGAGGCAGGCCATGAATACCACCATTTTCGAGGCCCTGGATTGTACAGATTGCCAGATAGATTCAAGGCCTCCGCCGATAAGCAGGATGAACAGCGGGAGCAGGAATAACATAATGCGCAGAGGTCCATATGGCCATTTTTCCAGCGAGGCGGCACCAATTGTAAGGAGGACCGGTCCCCAGCACACAAAACAAAGGGTATATTGCTTTTTCAGAACAAACCAAGCGGTTCCCAGGAGAATCAGGAAGAGCCCGATGAGTCCATACTCACTATTCCAGAACAGATATCCGAGCAGGGCATTTGTATTGGCAAAGGCCCATTTGAAAACGGTCCAGGGCATGATATTGTCGGGGAAATGGATCACCCAATAGGGAAAGTCATCCCGTCCGCCTGATTTTTGCAGGTACACAAATAAGACAAGACAAAATAAAATGATGCCCAAGGGAATAAAACCCTTCATTTTTTGCCACAATTGGGTGTATTGACGTTTCCATATATCCCTGAAAAGAAAAATGACGCTGCTGGCCATGACCACAAAAACCGCAGGCAAGCTTAATCCAAGAGCGGCAATACTGCACACGATCCACAGCCACCAGAGCCGATTGGAAGGTCGTAGGGTGAAATGATAGGTTATGAACAACAGAAGCGCACTGCAAAAGAAATCCGTGGCATTGGGAGGTGCATTCCCGCCGTATTCGATGAGCGGAATCGATGTGGCCAACAAAATGATCGCTAGGGTTGCCGCCATTCTCGAGTAGTGCTTCCATAAAAGTAAAATCATAAGTATCAATCCGGCAATGGCCGACAGCAGGGGCAGCAATCGGTAGACCCACTCCCCATTTCCAAAAATCAATACCATACCATAGGAAACGAGATAAAAAAGAGGTGCTGAGGGTGCACTGGGCCTGTTGTATCCCTCGGGAAACTCCATGATATTTCTGGCAAAAAAGGCCTCATCCAACAGCAACGATTTCACGGTGATACCATTCGCCATGGCCATTAAACTTAGAGTGCAGAATATAAATATAATCACGTAGCACACCCTATCCATCACCATGGGTGTTGGATTCACAACAAGATTGTGAATTTTTTGCTTCGTTAATCTCATGGGACCAAATACACTTTATTCTTTGCTATTGTTTTTAATTTTATCTTTCTTAAATCGCTCCTCCAGATGATCCTTCAGCTTAAGGTGGGGAATCCCTGCTTCCAACCATTGAGGTGCAGGTTTTCCCAGGAGATGGTGATCGAAGAATTCCCTCATGCGCATCGTATAGTCTTTTTGATTGATGGGTTTTCTCAAACCATGATTTTCACCCTTATATTGCAGCATCACCACCGACTTGTCGAGACGTCGAAGCGTATTAAAATACTCGATACCTTGATTCCAATCCACGGCGCCGTCTTTGTCGTTGTGCAGCAATATCAAAGGCGTGGTCACATTCTCGGCATAATATACCGGAGAATTCCGGGTGTATGCCTCGATGTTCTCCCAATACCCCCCCTCAAACCGTCCCTGACTCGATTCGAAAATGGGTTGATTGGCCGAACCGGTATTCCAGTATATGGAACTGTACATACTGATCATGTTGGTCAAGGGTGCTCCTGCCACGGCCGCTTTAAAAAGATTTGTCTGGGTAATAAGGAAAGAGGTTTGGTACCCTCCCCAGGAATGACCATGAATGCCCACCTTGTCCCCATCGACCACACCGTCCTCGACTGCAGCCTCGATGGCCGGGAGGACACACCAAACAGCCGACATGCCAGGATCGTTTACTTTATACGTAATATCGGGCATTAAAGCGGCATAATCCCAACTGTTGTACACCGAACTATTAAAACCTCTTGCACTGGGCGTCGAATAACTGTGAAGTCGCTGAGAAACTTTTTCATATATATATACAATCGTGGGATAACGTTTTCCGTTCTCGTAATTTGTCGGGAGGAAGAGCGCTGCCTGAAGTTTATCGCCTTTATCACTTTCATAGTCGATCAACCGGACACCCGAAGACCAGAGAAAATCTTTTTGCTGGGAATTGGCTTCTGTAATTTTCCGTCCATTTCGAAGGGAAGGGTCAGTCACATAGTAATTCGGATAGTCTTCATACGTCTGCCGCGTGTAGAGATACACGTCACTATTCTTGGCTTTCAATAAGCTGGAGAATGAAGCATCATCCCAGAGCAGTCGTTTAACTCCGGGTTTCCCTTTATCGATCCGGACAATGCCTCCCTTTTTAGTCCATTCACCGTATGCCGAAAAATAAATGCCCCCGGAGAGATCGACACCTTTCTCTTTGGGATCCAGCCTGAATCGGCGTCGATATCGGATACCCTCTTTTTTTCCATCCACAGTCAAATTGGACCCTTTGCCACCATGCACCGGCACATTCCATACATCCCAGTTATCATACAACAGAATCGATACACCGTCCTTGACCCAACCCATGGGACGAACGGGAGGTTTGACCACATTGTGGTCATCTTCCTCATCGACAAATGAAGTGGCCACTTTTTCTGTGATGTTGATCTTTTTATGAGAAGCCATCTCGTACGTGAAGTAATGCCCATCATCATAGTAGAGAAAATGGCTCCCATCAGGAGATAGATCGTATGACCACCGGGATTTTTCCATGATCAGGTTCTTTTCTCCTGTCTTCATATTGATGGCGTAGACATCCTGGTAACGGCGTCCTTCCAGATTCCCCATCAATCGGTATTTCGTATCATCGTATCCGACGGCCCAGTGGCCCTTGTCAGCAGGAACCACGCGCCGGACCTCATCATCAGCCAGCCTGATAAATTTTTTCTCTTTGACCCGATAGATGGAAAGGTAACTGAAATCTTTGTCCCGTTTCTCCTGAACCTGCTGCATGGATTGTAATCGTTTATCCAGATGATGCCAGATGACCATGTCAGGAATCTCCACATCCTCATCTTCTTCATTCCCTTTCTTCGACTCCTCTGATTTCTTATCTGTTTCTTTTTCCTTTTCCCTTTTTCCTTTTTCCTTCTCTATCTCTCCCTTATCCTTTTCTTCTTTTTTCTCCACTTCATGAATACCAAACAGAATGCCCGTTAAATCTTTCATCCATTGAGGATTCCGGTTGTGACTGACCGTCATATCTTCAGGAAAGTCATCATCCTCCTTTGGATCGTACACCACTTTGTGGGGTAAAGAGGATGAAAATCTGGTGAATCCAATGACACTGTACAGGTCATCTTCGTATTGTTCATCTTTTTTCCCTTTCAGTACGGCCAGACCATCACCTTCCTCTGTCCATGTCAGCCGCTTGTATACGGCCTCATCATTGTCTAAGGAAAGCACAACCCCGGTTTTCATGTTTCTCAGCTGAACACCGTTTCCGCTCTTTTCACTGGCATCCACGGTCCAGGCCAGCCAGCGACCTTGTTTATCAAAGGCGAATTGAGCCACATTTCCGATATTCAATTCTTTCGAAGTAGCCAATTCTCGAAGAATGAGATCGGATCCCTCCCACTTCTCCTTTTCTTTACTCTGTTCCTCCGGAATAGTCTTGTGCAGGGCAATCCATGCACCATTTTCCCCGGAAAAAGAGAATGATCTCACTTTTTCAAATTCAGTCATTTTTCCGGTCGATAAATTAACCAATCCAACAGTGTTGTAGAGTTCTTTCTTCTGTTTCTTGAGTTTTTTGGCCTCTTCTCTTTTGGGATAAATCATGAAAGCAGTCCACTTGGAATCGTCAGAGAATGCGATTCGACCTCCGGAAGATTCTCCTGCCGGGAATTTGTACGTGGAATCCCCCCCGGCTTCTGTAATAATAACTTCACTGTCCCCCTCGTTGGGTGATAATCGGTATGAGAACCATTGACCATGCAATCTCCATATATCCAATCTTACCGTTCAGAAAAGCATCCACTGCAACCTC
>CAZYTI010000200.1:0-7085 GCA_964650065.1 uncultured bacterium | reverse complement strand
TCGCAAGACCAAAGTCGATAATCTTGACCTGTCCATCTTCCGTCATCAAAACGTTTGCAGGCTTGATATCCCGGTGAACAATGTCTTTTGAGTGCGCCTTAGCGAGACCTTGTGCAATTTGGATGACAATATCGAGAGCTTCCTCGATGGCTATTGGTCCCTGTTCAATCTTGTCCTTGAGTGTTTCACCCTCGTAATACGCCATAGCAATGAAGGAGTGTCCTTCGACTTCGTTGATTTCGTGGATGGTACCGATGTTGGAATGTTCAAGTGCAGAAGCGGCTCTTGCTTCATGCACAAAACGCTGCTTTGCCTGCTTGTCTCGAGTTAGCTCTGGTGGTAGGAACTTGAGAGCTACAGTCCGTTTGAGTTTGGTGTCCTCGGCTTTGTAGACCACACCCATTCCGCCTTCACCGAGTTTCTCCAGTATCTTGTAATGCGAAACCGTCTTACCAATCATGAACTAGTTCTCCTTAGCAAAAAAAGCCGGAAAGAAGAATGCCCAATGCACTTGCTAACCGGCTATAATAACGAATACCTATTCAATACCAATTATCCTCTATGTGTCTGTTCACCTCTCTCTAAAAGAGGTGCCGTCCATTTCAGACCATTGGCTTCGTAGTTGCGGATGTAAGATGTTTATTTTTGTTGAAAGAAATATTATGAAGTATAAATGATTCTTATGTGAAATGCAAGAAAAATATGTACAAATGGTTTAATGAAATCCAACACTTCTACTACATAATCAAGGTGTGTTTCAGTAAGTCCTCGCTGCAATCTCAACAGCCAGCACTGAAACATCATCAATAGGTTTTGTGTTTCCACACCACTCATCGATCCTTCTCAACAGGACCGAGACACTGTCCTTAAGCAGCATATCGCGGCTCTGATCCAAGGTGCTAATAAGCCGTCTTTCATCAAACTGTTCTTCTTTCGAATTGATGGCTTCAGTGACGCCGTCTGAATACAGATACAACCGATCTCCGGGTCTTAAATAAACAGAGGATTCCTCGTAATTGACTTCTTCAAGAAAACCTATTGGGAACCCTGGATTGGTGAGAATAGCAGCATCAGATTTATTTGAAATATAGACCAGATTGGGATGTCCAGCAGAAACATAGCGAAACTCATGTGTCTCCAGGTTCAGGATTCCGTAAACAAGTGTAAAGTATTGTGGCTTATCATAGTCCATAAGAAATTGCATGTTCAATTTTTTAGCAACTTCTGCAGGCGGAACAAGGCGATACTCAGAAGACTTCCCAATTTGCTGTTTGAGTAGGGATGACTGATCCGGCAAGGGGGACATAATATAACTCAATGTCACCGACAGTAATGCGGCTGGGATACCATGCCCACTAGCATCCAGTATGTAAAGACCTACATGTTTTTCATCGAGCTGAAACACGTTAAAGAAATCACCCCCCAATTCCTCGCAAGGCCTGAAGGCGCTTGCGAATCTTACTCTCTGGAATTCCAGATACTCTCTGGGAAGAAGGGATTTTTGGACCTCTGCCGCTGCTTCCAGACCCCTTTTCATTCGCACATTGGCCATTTTCAATTCTGCTTCTACCCGCTTGCGTTCGGTAATGTCCCGCAAGATACCTGTGAAGAAGATTCCTTCTCTTGTCCCCCATTTTGCCAGAGAAAGCTCTAATGGAAATTCGCTGCCGTCTTTTCTGAGTCCAGCTACCTCAACCGTTTTACCAATAATTCTTGATTTTCCTGTTGAGACTACTCGATTTATTCCTTTTTGGTGTTTTTGTCTGAATCGTTCGGGCATTATTAAGGTAAGCGTCTTGCCCACCATTTCATCAGCCGAATATCCAAAAATTATTTCCGCTGCCTTATTCCAGAAGTTTATCTTTCCACGGCTATCGATAGAGATGATAGCGTCGTGTGCGGAGCGCACTACGGAGCGGAAGCGTTCTTTGCTCTCTCGCAGCTCCACCCGCTTGCGTTCGGTGATGTCCAGTCCAGACTCAATCATTTGAACAACATTCCCCTTATTATCAAAAATGGGATGTGCACGAAATTCAATGTATCTGGCGTTGTTATCTTTATCGTAATGAACGTGTTCCCGTATAACAGGTTTCTTTGTTTTCTTGACTTCCTCCAATGGGCAAGTATGTTTTGTACCTCGACATGGTTGTTTGTGGTTATGAGTAAGGGTATAACATGTCGTATCTTCTGATATAGAGCCAAAAAGAGCAGTTGCTGTGTTTGCTATTTTTATCGTATAATCATTGGCATCGATCACATAAAAGGGATGAGGTAGTGATTCTATTGTATTCTCGAATAATTGGTGTTGCATGCGGATTTGTTCTTCAATCTGCCTTTGCTCTGTGACATCACGTGCCGTTGATATAGCTCCTTTAATATTTCCATTTGTATCTTTTAGTACTCGACACCACCAGGCAAGAAGACGTTTTTCACCATCCTTCCGCCGCTGCCAGCTTTCCACGTAGATCACGTTTCCATCGCCATTAAATAGAGGTTCGACTTTTTCATAAGTGTTTTGTTCACCTTCAAAATAAAAAGACGCTTCTTTTCCCAGCACATCTTATCCGAAAAATTCTATTCCAGTATGATTTGCCCAAGTGTAGACTTTGTTAGCGTCCACTTCCATGATAATATCTGGAACAGCAGCCAGAATAGCTTCATATCTTAGGGACAATTTCCGGAGTTCTTTCTCATTCATATTGCGGGCCTTTATATTTTAGACCGATAATAATGCACATGACCGGCTGGCAATAAAGCACAAATATTATAAAAGAATTTCTCAAATTTCCACTGTATACGCAAAGTATATACTAAAATTTAAAAAAGGCCTTGAATCTTCTCATCCAGGCCTTTTTTGTGTGGGCGATACTGGATTCGAACCAGTGACCTCTGGTATGTGAGACCAGCACTCTAACCACCTGAGCTAATCGCCCTTGTATTTTTTTTCGAAAAGATGAAAAAAAATATAATAAAAAATATGATATTATTCAAACAAAATCTTGTATTTCTTTATGTCCAATGTAATCCTTGTGATCATTATTCATGACACGTGTTTGATCAATGTCAGCCGATTCCCTTTTACCGAATCGCTTTCGTATTTTATTTCGTCGACCGATCTTTGGATGATGTAGAGTCCATACCCCCCGTTTCGCCTGTTGCGAAACTTATCCTTCACGTCATAGGATTTGATCCCATAAACATCGAATGCTTTTCCCTGATCCGTGATGGTCACGGTAAATTTCTGCTTCGAATTGACCACTTCAACACCCATGGACTTCCCCATGGCAAAGCGATACCCATGCTCAATTACATTCATCCCGGCTTCATACACGGCAATCTTCAATTTGCTGATCTCAATCTGCTCCATGCCCGCTTCCCTGCCCAGGCCCTCTACAAAATGAGTCATCATAGCCAGAGATTCCACAGTGGCATCGATCTGCAGTTTATGGACCTTTCCTTCTTCCAGCTCACCAAAGTCCTCTGCGGTTAAAGGAGAAAATGCCATGGAGTCATCACGGGCCATCTCGTCCTGCCCGATGGTGAGGTAAGTCAGAGCAGAAAACATGGCAAAATGATTTCGGGCCGTTTCAGAAAGATGAACGATCTTCACATCCCCGCCGTGCCGGCGGGCTTCTATGGTTCTCCCAATGAGCATACCAATGAAGCTGCCATTGGGAAAGATCACGTTCTCCATATCGAAGAGAATGCGAAAATATCCCGCTTTATACGTTCTATCGAATAATTGATGCACCTCCTGGAGCAACCGATTGGGATCGTGATGACTGTTGACCTTTACCCTGGCCACACCGAGACCGATTTCTTCCGAAGTTGCTATTTCACTATTATATAATATGTTTATACCATCCTTCATCATGCTATAAATATAATGCTTTCTCCAATCATTTTCAAACTGTTTTTTGGTTTTCAAATATTATAAAATCCGGCTGATTTCCGTTATTCGTTCTCAATCATACCGGATTTATGCTCTTTCCAATCCAATCTGAAAACCAAAAAGATTCGTTTTCAGTATCCTTTGAGCGAGGGAGGTATCAAAAGAAACGTCTTTGGGGCGTGGTGCTGTCATTTGAACATCGAACATAGAGACAGGAAGCAATCGTTCTTTCGGGAAGTTTTTAATCTCGGACAACCTTAAACCGAATGTATACCGGTCGACCCTGGACTTCCCCCCGAGATGAACGATGCCATTAAACGTCATATCTGCCAGTTCCAAAAGGGCTCCGGCCAAATCGTCCACCAAAACCGGCGTACGGTATTGATCGGTAAATAAATTCACAGTCTCACCCTTTTCAATCCGGCGGATCATCCAGTCGGAAAAGGAAGATGAATTGGTAACGGGTTTCCCGTAGATAAGGGCAGATCTTGCGACGACATAGTCGGAACACACCGATTTTACAAATTTTTCACCGGTGAGCTTGGTTTTCCCGTAGACACTGATCGGTAAGGCCTGGTCCGATTCCTCATAATCACCCTTTTCTCCATCAAAAACCATGTCGGACGAAACATAAATCAAACGGCAATCCAATTGTGAACTTAATTCGGCGAGGATCTCTGTTGCCGTGGCATTGATGTGAAAAGCTTTCTCAGGATCGTTCTCACATTCATCTAAATTGCTCCAGGCCGCGGTGTGTATAATGACATCGGGTTGCATTTTCTCCACCAGATCCTGTATCGCTTTTTCCTTCGACAGATCCATTGAGGCAATCGTGATGCCCTGATCCGAAAAGGGTCGAGAGTTGTATGTCGCACAAACAGTCCAACCCTCCTTGGCCAATTGGATGAGGTTACCCCCTAAGAACCCACTACCACCCGTGATCAGGAGCCGCTTCATCTAAAAAGTCCCTCTTCGATGAAATAAATGATAGCCACGAAGACACAAAGTCATCAGGAATAAAAAATATATAGGTAATAATTCAGAAAAGCAAGTCCCAATTACCGAAAAAAAACAGTTCCGAGTTCATGGACATCTTGACTTTTAGCCTACATTCTTTTATATTGGGAAATCGGACACTTACAATCATCGAATTGAAATTGAATGGATTTATTTTGCGATTGCGAAAGATACACATCATCGTTATGCTGATCGTTGTACCTCTGTCGACCTGTCTCGCTCAGCCGGATTCGCACACCGGAAAATTGGTCTCCCGGCTCGGCTGTAGTCTGTGTCATACACAGTTAAAGATCGAATCCTCCTTGAAGGATATACTGCCCAATTTGAGCTACGCGGGAATGCGATACAATCCGGTTTATTTATTCGATTTCTTAAAGAATCCTTCGAAAATTCGGCGACATATTGGTCCGGCCATCATGCCCAATTTCAGCCTGACCGATGCCGAAGCACTGGCTCTCACACTCTATCTGGAATCGCAAGACCGACCCGACGCATCATGGCCACGCTTTCCGGCTTCACTGAACAATTCGCAATCAACTCAACAAAATACCGAAGATCAAAATCGTTCCAGCATGCTGGTCATTCTAGATACGACCTGCCTTTCATGCCATTCCCTGAAAGGAAAAAGAGGCGGCTATGCCGTCGACCTGGAAACAATGCGATATCGTCTGAAGGCCGAATGGGTAAAAAAATACCTGTGTGCCCCTTCCCTGTTCGATGTTCCCAACACCACCATGCTGGCCGTTTTCTATACCCTTTCCCGGGACAGAATCCGCCTGATCCGCATCCTGCCGGATGCCGCCGATCAGATCAATCGTATCACAGATTATCTCTTCTCCATGAATTCAGGAACCAAGGCGGATTTAGAAAAAATTTATCAAAAAGTTCTTACCGAAAATTCAGAGCTCGACTCGGAGATCGGAGAACAGATATTTCGTTCCCTGAACTGTACCGCCTGTCACACGCATCGAACCATCGAGCCTGCCGGTGAGAACGCTGCTCCGGATTTATCTATCGAAGGATTCCGCGTACAAAGGGACTGGCTGTCTCGTTATCTCGAAAAACCCTACTCCATTCGACCCCATGGTTATCAGCCCGGTACGAGAAATCGCGGAAACCGCATGCCCAATTTTGAACCTTCCCCGGGCAAGCTCCATACCCTCGGTGAATTCCTGGCCGATCAGAAAAGAATCATCGAAGGTCCTATGGAGGTTTATCTTCCCCAGGATCTGACCGCTTTTTCTATGCAAAAGGCCCAAACCATGCTGGAGGATAAATTTTCCTGCCTGGGATGTCACCGGCTTGGAGATCAGGGGGGCAAAATCGGTCCGGACCTTGCATCCGTCCGGTCCCGTTTGAATCCGTCATATATCTACAACCAGATACGTTTTCCCGAAACCCTTTCTCCCAACACCATCATGCCTCGGATTCCCATTCAGGATAAGACGCAAAAATTACTTTTTCATTTTCTCCTTCAAACGAATAGCTTACCAGTCGATCCCAGCTTTATCACCCTGACCGAAAATAAAGTCCATATTAAAGAAAGAGAAAATGAAAATCACGATCGCTATCTCCGTCATTGTGCCATCTGTCATGGCGAACAGGGCCGGGGAGACGGTTACAATGCCCAATTTCTACCGGTCCGACCGACGGCCCATGCGGACAGCGCTTATATGTCCACCCGTCCTGACGATACCCTGTTCGACCTCACATTCACGGGCGGATATATCTTTAACAAACACCATTTCATGCCGCCCTGGGGATGGAAGCTATCCAGGGAGGAGATCCAGGGTCTGGTGACGCATATTCGGAAACTTAGCAACAGTCATGGCCCTGTTTGGTCGCGCGATAATAAAATAAACAATCAATAGTCACAAAGGCTCTAAGACACCAAGTACCAATTAATTATTTTTTTTGAGCCTTTGAGACTTCGTGGCATTATAAAAATATTAAACGATAAAAATGGCAAAGAAGAAAAGAAAAAAGAAGCGCAGCAGACCCCGGCCGGTGGAAAAGCGTAAACCGGAATCAGCACCATCAGAAAACATTCCGGAGGCCCCACAGAGAGAATCCGAACCGTCTTCCAATGATCAGGTCACGGTTCACTCCCTCCCCCCTGCTGACGATGGAAAGAAATCACAGCGATCCATCTTCTTTCTCGCTGTCGGCGCTCTAT
>CAZYTI010000199.1:0-7096 GCA_964650065.1 uncultured bacterium | reverse complement strand
CGCCTTCGGAAGGTTTGATTAGCGAAAGCCTTACGACTCATCAACCTTCCGAAGGAAAACTCAAAATCCTTATCTCCTGGCCTGTTGTTTGCAGCTATTTAACATTGAGAAATTGAATCAATAACTTTCGGAAGGTTGGTAAACGGATAGAAATTTGAAGTTATTAAAGTCTCTGAAATATCTCTACATAGTTGTTCTAACTTTCATTTACACACCCGATGGCACATCCCAATGGCGACTCCTTACTCTCTACGAAGGAGGTGAAATCAGGGTTTTTACCATCGATCCCACTAATACGGATTATTTGTGGTTTGCCAACAGCAGTGCAAAACTCTACATGAGTACCAACGGAGGAACCTACTGGGAAGAGATAAGTTATAGGCTATCCGATAACGATCAATTCAGGCCCACCGTTCTCTCGGTAGATCCTACAAACGCCAATGTTGTTTATGCTGCCGTCCAGCGATTTCTGAGTCATCATGTGATTTTGTACAAAACAACCGATAAAGGATTGACCTGGGATCGAAAAGACCAAGGCATCCAAGGCAATACCATAAAAGGCATTTTAATCCACCACGGAAATGCAAACTTCATTCTCATCGGAACATGGGAGAATGGTATCTACCATAGCTCTGATGGTGGCGATAGTTGGAGCCCCTCAAATACAGGATTGCAAAGCCCTCGCATATCAGCAATGGCCATGGATCCACAAAATGCCAACAATGTCTACATAGGCGTATGGATAACAGATGATGACTCCAGGCTTTACAAATCAACAGATGCCGGTTCATCATGGACTGAAAAGTACATGACCAGCAATCAAATTTATGATATTGCCATATCCCCGTCAAACCCGGATGTTATTGCCCTGGCCCGGGCCTATTCTGGCGCTATCAGTCATGACGGTGGAGAAACCTGGCTTTGGACAGGGGACAGGGATGTGGGTAAACCGGAATTTTTTTCAATCGCCATCGATGCTACCAATCCAAACATCTTATATGATGCCAACGTCGAAGAGGGACTTTTTAAAACAACAAATGGCGGAACACCGTGGATTTCTCTGGAAGACAATTTTCCTTATGTGCCTCACAGAAATCCGAGGGTATACACTGATCCCTACGTAACAGGCGTTGTGTATGCTTCCACATATGCAGGCATGGTAAAATCTGAAAACTGGGGGGATGACTGGACCATCATTTCTAATGGCGGACTGCCGGGAATTGGAAATATTTTAATCGATCATTCCAATTCAGATAATATGTTTGTAGGGGGACTGGCCGGTGTTCTTATCAGCACGGATGCAGGTGAAGTTTGGAAGTATACCAATTCAGGAATGATGGGATCGCAAAGCGGGAAGTATCAAGGATTGAATGTGAATGACATGGTTCAGAATGCGGACGACGAAAATATTTTATATGCATCTACCCAATATGGTATTTTTAAAAGTCTCGATAAAGGAAATTCATGGCAGGAACGAAATAACGGACTCCCTCAGATATCCGGTTATCCTTTTCATCTGCCGGTAGACCAATTGGTGATTGACTCCGAAGATTCAAATACCTTATTCACAACGGCCAATGTGGAAGGGGAAAAAGCCCTCTTCAAATCCATGGATGCAGGCATAAACTGGATTTTGGTATATGGGGGTGATGCGCTAACGAACGCTTCAGATATCATCATGAATAAAGGAGATTCCCGGTATCTATACAGCTATAATAAATTCGGTATGACCTATGGGATTAGTCGGTCGTCCGATTCCGGAGTAACTTGGGAGGGGGCGAATGAGGGTTTACCTGATATGCGGGTGCGTTGTCTTGCCCATTCTCATCAGGCTCCCAATGCGCTATATGCCGGGATAGGTTATGGTGAAGAAGGATACGGAATTTGGAAAAGTACGGATCATGGTTCCTCCTGGCAACAATCGAATAACGATTTGAGTGAAGTCACCATCTTTGCCCTGGCCTTCGACAGATACGATGCCAATATAATGGTAGCGAGTACCTATCAGCAGGGTATATGGGAAAGCAGGGACAGAGGGATGAGCTGGATTCAATTGGGTAACCCAAACCAAGATGAAGCCTTTCGAGTCCTATCCTTATTCCGTGATGATATCAATGACAACACGATCAAAATATATGCCGGGGGAAGCGGACTCTACCTTTTTGAAAGAGATCTATCCCAGAAAATAGTAGCAATACTTTATCCAAATCAAGCTGATATTATATGGAAACCCGGTGAAACACAACGAATAACCTGGTCCTCCGTTGGCGATATTGGACCTACTGTGAAAATCGATTTGTTTAAAGGAAACACCCTCGTCCGAGTCATAGAGGAGGATGTCAATAACTCGGGCAACTATGACTGGATCGTACCGACAGATCTGGAGGCAGGATCCGATTATAAAATAAAGATCAGTTCAATTTTAACTCCCGAAATCAGTGACATCAGTGATCAATTCTTCACCATTCAGGAAATCACCATGGGAACGGTCCATGGAACGATCTATATCAATTACGATAATTGGATCGATGAAACCGTGACAACGATGGCCCTTCCCTATGCAAAAATTGCTCTCTATCTGGATGGTAAAAAATCGAGTGATTCGTATCAGGAAACAGATCAAAACGGATATTATGTGTTTGATAATGTCCTGCCGAAACCCGAAGGAAGCCAGGTTTACATTCAAGTCACCCTTGATGGATCTGTCGCTCAGGTAAAAAAAGGGAATAAAGCATACGATATTCAGAGTGAGGCAGGAATGTTAAATCCAGGCACGACCTTAATGATCGACTGTACGGTTGAGCCTGAGAACGAAAATTATAAACCGGCTTTTATTCATAAAACCTTGAGTGATGCCTGGGAATGGTTTGATAAAAAGGGATTCGATCCCAGGGATAAAATTCGTGTGACATTTCCATATCGTGATGAGACTTCAGAGTACGATTACGATGATGATGTGATACATATTCATGAAGATAAAGGGGATGATAGACAATCGATTCTGTATGCATACGGTTATGCTGTGTTGGGGGCTCAGTATGATACCTATCCAGAATTGACCGATCCTCAATTCCATCGTTTTGAAACGGTTTATGACAACGAGGTAGATCCCTTTATTGAAGGGTGGGCCTTGTTCACTTCATGCATCATTGACAATTCCGTGTATAACCTTCGGGCCTTGAATCCCGAATCTTATATGGACCAAACTTTAGAAAAGAATGAATGGTATTTGGGTGATTTTGGTGACAACGATTTTGGTGAAAGAGTGGCGGGAGCCATCGCGAGTATTTTATGGGACATCTTCGATGATGACACAGCCATCGACTCTGTATTGAGTGATACCACCCATTTTAGTCCGGACGAAAGAGACGATGATGACCTTTCGTCTCACTTTGATAAAATCTGGTCTATCTTTAAAGATAAAAATCCTGTAACCATAAAACAATTCTATGCATACTGGCTTGAAGCAGGGTATGATGAATATGATAGATTGCGAGCGATCTATACTGATCATGGTGTTCATTCCGGATCTGGCAGTGAAAAAGTCATTTCATCGACCCTCAAGGGCGACAACAACCAATTTAACCTCCCATTTGCAGCAGTGGGCCCTCCCGACGGCGTGCCCGTAGCCCTGGGTCTTTTCGGGGAAATCATTCTGGACATGGGCGTTCTGGGAATTACCGATGTCTCCGGCAGTGACTTGATCGTGTATGAAGCGAATTTGTCTTCCACTCCCCTTTCCAAAAATGGTTCACACCTGTACAACACGGACTTAGACAGCACCAATGAAAGTTTTCTATTATTTGTCTCCGAAGATTCCATTAGCTATATCTATGTGGGCGCAGGCACCGGCACGGCCGAATTTGACATTTCCGAGACTGGATTATCCCTGATCAGATACATCAAGATACTCGACGACGGAGACGGCGATCCCCTTTCGACTTCTCCGGGTTATGATCTAGATGCCGTGGAGTCCATCACAGAGACAAGTGTCCCCCAAAGCGCAATATCCCACGCGACACCCTCTGAATTCCGACTCTCCCAGAACTTTCCCAATCCCTTTAATGCTTTTACAACTTTCAACTTCCGCATACCTAAATCCACATTTGTGACATTCAAAATTTACAACCTCATGGGGGAAGAGATCGAATCCCTCTTAAACGAAATTCTACCGGTTGGAGCATATCAAAGGAGTTGGCATGCAAAAGATCTGCCCAGTGGTATCTATTTATATCGCTTAGAGGCAGGTGTGTTTGCAGAGACGAGGAAGCTTATCTTGCAGAGGTAGGTGTTGGTTGTCTCAATTTCTTCTCAAAATAAAATGACTGCAAACAAAATAAATCCAATATTTTTCTTGACTTTCTACCACAAAAAAAGTACTATTTAAATAATGAAACCTGGCACTATGAGTACCTTGTTTATCTGCAGAGTG
The DNA here is from genome assembly GCA_964650065.1 of uncultured bacterium. Taxonomy (GTDB): domain Bacteria; phylum Zhuqueibacterota; class QNDG01; order QNDG01; family DSAB01; genus CAZYTI01. Next base: position 2,664 of record CAZYTI010000199.1, on the reverse strand, counting down.
AGGTGAGCGAATACATTAGTGGAGGTTATTTTGTGCAAATTTGATAACTATCTTTAGCCGAACGCGAGATGTAAAGTGCATCCATATTTCGGCTTTTTTGCTATTAATAGGAACTGGGGTGAATATGAATAAGGGAATTTTGTTTGTCACTTTCATTATGACCGCAATGATTATTGATCTGGAAGCACAGCAGTATGGCTGGTACAATCAAAGTCCGTATCCAACGGGTAATCCATTGAGAAATGTGTATGCATTCGATGCCAATACAGCCCTCGTGCTTGGCGATGACGGGGTGTTTAAAACAACGGACGGAGGACAATCATGGAATCATATCGTAATTGAGACCACGAAAACCCTATATGCTATTAGTTTTTGGGACAACCAGATCGGGTGGGTTGTAGGTAAAGACGAGAATATTTTTAATACCACAGACGGTGGCGACACCTGGACGGAGCAAAGAAAAGGGAACTCCTATTCTGATGACTTAAAATCGGTTCATTTTGTCGATTTGCAAACAGGCTGGACTGTTGGAAGTCGCGGGCTGATTCTTCACACATCCGATGGCGGACTCACATGGGAAGAACAGACGAGCGGAACCGACCGTTCCCTCACTTCCGTTAATTTCTTAGATAATCTAGTGGGTTGGACCGTGGGAAGAGGTGTCGTTCTTCATACTTCGGATGGAGGTACCACCTGGGAGACGCAACATACATTCTCAGAAACAACCTTTTTGGAAAGCGTTCTCTTCATGAATGCCAACGATGGAATTGCAGTAGGCCATGGAGAAGGAGGAAATCAGGTATTTCGAACTGATGATGGTGGCCTGAATTGGACGAGTGGCAAAATCGGGTCATTATCATGGGTTAAAAATATACATTTTATTGACAATTTGAATGGTTGGGCGGTCGGTACGGTGGCAACGTTCATTTCAATTTCGATAAGTGTATGGGGAGATATTACCATAAGTATCGATGGTGACCACTGTGCGGTGTGGAAGACCACGGATGGAGGCGGGACCTGGGAGGAGACCGTATTCACCGCCTCAGAATATCTATATGGCGTGTCTTTTAGTGATGCCAATGTGGGTTGGGCGGTGGGCAGCGATGGATTGATTCTTCAGACGGAAAACGGTGGAACGAATTGGACGAAACGATCGAAGGGAACGATCCATACGCTGAACGATGTCACCTTCGCGGATGATCAGAAGGGTTGGGCCGTGGGAGAATTCGGTGCGATTACGAGGACCACAGACAGTGGTTCTTCGTGGGAAGAACAGGCAAGCCCGACACTCCTCCATTTAAATTCAGTCTCTTTTGTGGATGACCAGAAGGGCTGGGTCGTGGGAGACGATGGAAAAATTCTGTATACGGAGGACGGTGGAATCGTATGGACCGAACAGACGAGTGGGACCACCCGGGATTTGAATTCAGTCCATTTTGTAGATTTAGAAAAAGGTTGGATTGCAGGAGATGGCGGGGAAATCCTATATACACCTGATGGCGGAGTCTCCTGGAATGAACAGACAAGCGGTACATCTCAGAATCTGACTTCAATCTACTTACTGGATGATGTGACGGGTTGGGCTACAGGAAGTTGGGGAGGGATTTTTAAGACGATTAATGGGGGAACTTCGTGGGATGAGAAAACGACTGGTTTTTCTTCACAATTGAACTCGGTCTACTTTATCGATACGCAAAAGGGCTGGGCTATTGGAAATAGTAACACCATTTTGCGAACCACAGATGGCGGGGATTCATGGAATGAACATGATACTGGATTTTGGTGTTGGGTATATTCTGTCTATTTTATAGATTCACAAAATGGCTGGGTTGTTTGCAGTAATGGGTACATTCGATATACTGCAGATGGCGGGATAACATGGGAAGAACAGGAAAGCGGTACTTCGAATCGATTAAAGTCGGTGTTTTTTACAGATGAATTAACCGGGTGGACTGTAGGAGAGGGTGGTACCATTATCAAAACCCAAACGGGTGGACTTTTGTCGTTCATACCCACGCTCGCCTGGCCTGAAAACCGATCAAATTTCATATCTACAAATCCAATATTGTGCTGGAACGGTGTACCCGGAACGATGTCTTATCAATTGCAAGTCTCAATGGAATCCGATTTCACAACGACGGTTTTCGACAATTCGGAGATTACAACGGCACAACTGCAAATAGGCCCATTAGAGGAAGCCACAAGATACTACTGGCGTGTGAAGGTGGAAAATGTCATGGGCTTATTCGATTATTCGAATGCATGGTACTTTGGAACGGGAACCCAGGCCTGGACCGCCCAGAATAGCGGGATATCTGGAATATTGGAATCTGTCATCTTTATCGATCCTAATACGGGATGGGTCGCCGGATGGAACGGCAAAATTTTCAAAACAACCAACGGTGGAACCGAATGGATTTCGCAAGACAGCGGTACATCAAATACCCTGCAGTCTGTCCACTTCATCGATTCCAACACCGGATGGAGCGTCGGAGGTAACGGTACGATCCTCAATACCACCGATGGGGGAACTACCTGGAATTTTCAAATTAGTGGTACCGAAAAATCTCTATACTCTGTGTTTTCAATTGATTCAAATACCGGATGGAGCGTCGGGAGAATAGTACCATATCTCCCGACGCTCCAACCCGAATTAGAATCAAT